>VGXX01000115.1 GCA_016873155.1 Planctomycetota bacterium
AGGATGGTTTTACCGGGGGAATAACGGGGACGGGAACTTCAAGGGTACAGATTGAGGCATTAGATCCAAGCACGGGCACCACATTGTCGGTAAGTAGCAACTCTGTAAAGGCAACGCATATCGTGCTTACGGAGACAGGGAACAATACCGGCATATTTACCGCAAATGGTAGGGTGTATGGATCTTCGACAGCCGGGCAGTTGTTTGGTAATTTGGTGGTAAGTGGTACGGCTACGTTTGATCCTTCGATAAGTTTGAATGAAGCAGGATATGTGGGAAGTGGGTCTGTTCGCCCAAATGCGTCTGGTACTGCCACTGACTTTGCTTACGATGGTGGAGTGGTGGCTTTGGGAACTGCAACAATGGGTGGGGCATCGGTTACCAGCGGTGTGACGTTTAAAATTCTTGAAATTACAAATAGCGGTGTAGTTGGGCTTATTTTCCCTGGGACTATGACTGCGGCTAATGGGACGTTAACATTGGCATATGATGCTACAACATCGCCATCATCTGCGTTTGGTAGTGGTTGGGGTACTAGTTCTTTTTCAACTACAAGGGTAGGTGCTATTAGCAAAACACAATCAGTTATGGGTGACGGTAGCAGCGCGGGGCATTTTGGTTCTAATGCGAGCGGGTTACAGAAACTCATTGATGGCGCGGATTATTGTCTAGTTCAGATAGGCACTTTTACTACAACAGGGGTAGTAGGGGGCGTGAACACCCCTTCTAGTGGTAGCACCTATGAAACAGGTGGCGCAGCGACTACCGCAGGTGGTTCTATAACCGTATCGGTAAGTTCATTCCTGTTGGCAGGCCCAAGATCGGGCGATTCGATTAAGGTATCGTATCTGGATCCTTTGGCAAGCAGCGGTACGGTTGGTACTATTACCTCTTTGTTGGCTTTCGGTGCGACCGGAGAAACGGGCGCGGTTTCAGCAGGCGCAACAACGGTTGATATCAACGATTTCCTGACGGTTACGGTAATAGATGGCAATTTGAATTCAACCAGTTCTTCCAAAGAATCGGTGGCATATGGAAGCTGGCTGGGTACGGTTACCACAAATACAGCAGTGAGGGATATGGGTGATCGTCTCACCGTAAAGGCGTACTCTTCGGATTCTGATGGTGTTAATAACAAGATATCCGTGAGCTTTCCTGATGGAATGTCAATCGGAACTAACACATATTCTGAACTTCGCATTTCCAATACCGATAATACCATCGTGTGGGTATTGCCTTCCAACGCTTCTGTGGTAGGTTCGGGTGTAGACAGGGGAAGTCCAGGGAGTGTAACATTCAGGTTGGGTACTCAAAGCACCGATACGAATTCCCTGGTAAAAGGTTCTTCGAATGATGCGAAGAGCTTCCTGGGTTCTGCCAATACGTCGTCCTTTGTTGCTACGTTGGATGGATTGAACAACACGGTGGAAATTTCTCCTGATGGAACACGCTGGGTCGCCGTTCCGATGACTGAAACGGGAGTAAATTCCAGCACGTTTGTAGGCACAATTGGATTTGATTATACTGCAGTGAGGGTAACGACAAATACAACAAAGACCACTGCAATAACGTTTAGTGATTTTACCGGCACGAGCACTATAGACTTTGCCGATAACCCAACATTGACGAGCGTGATTGGAACGGGTTCAGTGGTTAGGGTGGCGGATGATGCATTTTCGGAATTTGCTGAAGTAACAAGCGTTTCCCCGACAAAGTTAACCGTTACTAAATTGTCCAGCTCGTTATTCTTTACGCCTTGGAAGACTTTCGTTGGTGTGGTAGGTAATGATATGGACACTGCCCGTATCGAATCGAACGTATTCTACATAGGTGGATATAACAAGGCTACTTATAGAATCCGTTACAATGACAAGTTAAATAGTGGTGGATCGTACGCAGCAGGAAATTCGTTGGCGACTACTGCGGATAATGTAGTTTTCCAGACGCATGACGGATCGCTATCTGTATCGCCATCCGGAACTGTTGGGCTCAATGCGGAAATAGTAGTTACGGTGATAGATGAGGACTTGAACACAACAACCGCAGACAACCAGTCTACTATGAAAGGCACAGGTGAAACATTTAGCGGAAACGTAAACGAAGTTGGTTTGGGTAGGCCTGGGTCAGGTACAGCTAACTCGAATAATAATGGGGTAGCATTGAAAGGCACATTGGCAAAACAGCTTATTGCGACTCGTGCGAAGACTGGTGTAAATACATCAGATTTTAATTCTTCGACGAACACGGTAGATGTATTGTTGACGGAGACAGGGAAAAATACCGGAACGTTTAAAGGTACCTTTAAATTGACGGGAAATTCCGGATCGTCAACAGATAACAATGGCGACACAAATGTTACAGTACCGTTTATTAAGGCATCGAACGGTGATACAATTACCATTTATTACAACGATTCGCCAAGTTCATCGAATGATAACAACCTGGCATCGTATACGACTGTTGCTTTGAATGCGAGCGGCGGTACTGGCGCTATGTCAACCGACAAGAGCCAGGCGTTTTTGAACGGTGATAGTGTTGTCGTTACTTTGATAGATAATGATTTGAATACGACATCATCCAAAGATAATGGCACCGTGAAGTTGCAATCCTCATCAGATAGCACGGTTTCCGTAGCCGCGTTTGTTCTTGGTGAAAATGCTACTAATTCCGGTACATTCGTTGGTACATTCCAGACTGGACAAACAAGTTCTAGTGGTACGACACCGACGGTCAGGGCTGTTGCGAATGGAACAATAGCAGTTATTTATCAGGATAGTTCGCCTGCTACGGATATTTCAACAGTCGTAACTACGAAGAATTTTGGCGCAGAACTTACTGTTACAGAATCGGTAGCTCTTGAGGGAAATGCGAGTGTTTCACTCTATGATGCAGAGACAAATTCTTCGATAACCACTGCTAACATAGTGAACGTAAATGTTAAGTCTTCCACGGATTCTACAGGAACTACGTTACGTTTGACGGAAACCGGCAATAATACCGGAACATTCCTTGGCACTATTGCGGTGAGCGCAAGCGATACGCTTGTAAATACGCGCGTTAAAGCTGCGACTGGCGATACGGTAACGGTATCGTTTACTGATAATCCTGATGCCGATGGTAGTATTTCGGTGGTAACTGACACCGCATCTGTTGGTTCTGTTGCAACACCAACACCAACAGTCACTGCAAGTGCGACTCCGGTAACGTCTCCGACAGCGACAGCCACGGCTACTCCGGTAGCATCACCAACTCCAACTCCTGTTCAGACAGGTTCCATAGCAGGTTTTGTAACGGATGCGGATACCGGTGAGGGAATTGAAGGCGCAACAGTTACATCTGTGCCAGCGCCATTGTATAGCGCCACGACCGATGCAACAGGATATTATACGATTGATAATGTTCCTGCAGGATCGGTTACCTTAATAGCTTCAGCGACCGGATATAGCAATTCAACACCAACTAGTGTAACGGTAGTTGCTAATGACACTACGGTGGTTGATTTTGCCTTGTCGGCTATAGTTCCAACATCGCCAACGCCGGTTGCATCTCCGACTCCGGTAACTGCGACATTGGTAGTTGCGGTGACCGATGAGGGTGGCAATGCGGTTGAAGGCGCTACGGTAACAGTTGATGGACAGACGGGCACTACAGGCGCAAATGGTACTGCAACGTTTAGCCTCGAGACGGGTGATTATACCGTAACGGTAAGCATGGAGGGATATGATACTGCTACTGTTGAGGTAACGGTAACAGCGCCGGTAACGATACAGGCAGTTGAGTTAGCTCTCACGACTTGCCCTGACGAGGTTACAGCGACGACTGCGTCTGTTGATCCTGAATCGTTGTCCCTTTCTAAAGGTGATACGGAAACTGTCACTGTCACCGTGACGGATGACGAAGGTTGTCCTGCAGAAGGTGTGAAGGTAACAAGGAAACTTTCTTCTTCGAACAAAAAGAAGATTAAAGTAACGCCTTCCAGCGGTGAAACCGATTCAAACGGACAGGTATCGTTTGAAATTAAGGCAAAGAAGAGCTCAGGTAAGGCGAGTGTGAAGTTTAGCGTAAGTGGTGTATCAGCTAAACCGAAGGTAAGTGTCACTCTCACGAAGTAAAATAGCGCTTATCTAAGCTGAGAAGTTTTAAAAGGGGTGTTATGTCGAAAGATATAACACCCCTTTTTTTATAAACTATATTGTTGGGTTTCGTTCCTCAATCTAACCTGCAACACTAAATTGTTACGATTTGTTTGACTATAGTATGCGGGTATGGAAGATTACCCGCAAAATATCATGGAATTTGAAAAACGATTTAATTCCGAAGAAAGTTGCCGGGAATATCTTTTTCAGATTGAATGAATTTGCTTTTCGCTTTAATCGCAGAACATCTAAGTCGCGAGGAAAACTCTTTTTTCGCCTTTTGCAACAGGCCGTAGCAATTGATCCTTTTATGGGAAATACCTTGTTTCGTAGTTTGCAATATGTAGTATGTAGTCCAGTCAAGTGCATAGGCAATTAATTTTATTTTCTATGAAACCTCCGGATTGTGGTGATTATGTCATCCCTTTGGTGTTCTCCTTTTTTCCCTGGAATTTTTCAAAGTTCGGAGTAGGATGGATGGAAACGTCAGCGCACCCATCAGAAACTGTAGAAGCTGTAGGTTGGGTTGAGGAACGAAACCCAACGTAAAATATTTGTATTACCTTAGTTTTTTGAAAAAACATGGTTTTTCGGCTATTTTACAACCCTGACAGGGTTTAAGAACCCTGTCAGGGTTAAACCGGTAAGCAAGATTTATAGCAAAACAAATATGGTTTTCGAAACATTAAATAGAGTCTTCCTTTTACAAATAGAAATACCCTTCGACTCCGCTCAGGGTGACAATAAAAGTCATCTATGAAACACATGTCATGCTGAGCGGAGTCGAAGCATATTATAGTATAAAACTTTCGAAAACCAGATGCTTTTAACTATACTTACCTTATGTTGTCACAATTTTTCAAAAAGCTAAAACGCTGCGAAATGTTGGGTTTCGTTCCTCAACCCAACCTACAGGAATAGCTGAGTACGAAACACAGCATGAATTTCAGTATGGATATTAAAGGGGTATTTTTCTTTATTGTGCGATTTTCTAAAGAGAATTTAACGAAAAGGCGCGGATTTACACTCATTGAAATGATTATCGTTATGGTAATTGTTGGAATTATCGCGGGTATTTCTATTCCCCGGTATACAGGCTCTCTCGATACTTTGAAATTCAGAAAAGCTATGTCAGGGATTGTTTTTTTTCTGAGAGAAGCACGGATTGAGGCGATGTCAACGGGGATAAAAACAGAAGTGGTGCTTGATTTATTGGATGGCTATGTGTGGTGTGAAGGCAAGGAAAAGATGGAGATACCGTATGAAATACAGATGTTTTCCGATAACCTTGAGGATTCCGGTCAGGAAATAAGAATGTTTACCTTTTATCCAAATGGCACAGCGAATGGTAAAAAACTGGGATTTGTGTTTGGAGAAATGACGGCAGTCCTGAACATTGAACCGCTGGGAGGATTGGCGATTTTTAATCTTAATGAGGAAATGGAACAGGTTGTGACATTTGAAAGGACACAGGGGGAACTTTCCGATGAAGAGATTGAAAAAGAAATTGATGCGTTAAAAACATCTGCTATTTTGTCAGGCAGGACAGGCAATGCCTCTCCTGCGCGGTCAGCATCCGGCGCTAAAGATAAAGATCGAAATGAAATCTATAGTGATTACGAAGATGATTATGATGATGAGGATGAGGATGACAGTGATGATGAATAAATGTGATGTCAAAGGCACTGTAGGTTTGATTGAGGAACGAAACCCAACATTTATATAGATATTTTACGTTGGGTTTCGCCTTGCTCAACCCAACCTACAGGATAACTGAGTGAACGAAGTATACCCGTAAATATTATTCGGTCTTTTTATTGATGGGTACTGCTGTAGAGACGCATCGCAATGCGTCTCTACTAAGATGATGTGTTGCAAAAATCGGAAATGCTCACTTTCGAAGGAAACGTTATGCTGAGTATTATATTTTTGAAAGAAACAAATTTTTTTGGTATAAATTATTACGTTAGTAAGGTTTTTGTATCAAAATAGGAATTTTGCAACACTTTGGTTTTTTGAAGAACTATCAAGGTAAAGCCGTGTGCTGATTTTGCCCCGTAGGGGCAAGTTGCTAATAGGCAGGCAATTTTATTGCCTGTGCGGATTAAAGTGTTGCGAAGTTTTAAATTTTACCGTTTTTAATACCAGGAGAGATGTGAAATGAAAGCAGTAAAAATGAAATCATATGTATTAAGGAATGCCGGATTTACGTTGCTGGAATTACTGATTGTTATGATTATAATCGGTTTGCTTGCTGCATTGATTGGTCCCAAAATGATTGGTCGTGTTGGCGAATCCCGCCAGACGGTGGCGAAGCAGCAGATCGAAGGGTTTTCAACTGCCCTGGAGATGTTTAAGCTTGATACTACCAGGTATCCTACACAGGAGCAGGGATTAGAGGCGCTGGTAGTTTCTCCGCAGGGAGTGGAAAACTGGAAAGGCCCTTATTTGAAAAAGAAGTTCGTTCCTAAAGACCCGTGGGGGAATGAATACGTTTATGTATATCCCGGAGAAAATGGGGATTATGATATCGTTTCGCATGGGGCGGATGGCTCTGAAGGTGGTGAAGGTGAAGATGGTGATGTGGTAAGTTGGGAATAAGAGTTAAGGAGTTAAGGAGTTGAGGAGTTAACTCCCCCTTTAACTCTAAGCGGGAATAGGATGAATAATGGTAATTGCAATTGAAAATAATGTTGGTGATGTTCTCCTTGAAATAGGCAAGATAAATCGTCAGGATTTAGACCGTGCTTTTGAGGTGCAAAAGCAAACGGGGCAAAAGCTCGGACGAATATTGATTGATCTTGGAACCATTTCGGAAGAAGATCTCCGGCTTGCATACAGCAGGTTATTGGAAATACCCATCTGGGAAAAGAAGAAAAATGATACGTATGTGATGCTGGAGAATGTGCCTAAAGTATTTTTGATGGCAAACAGGGTGCTTCCTGTTTGTCTGAATGGAGACGTTCTTGATATTGCCCTTGCTGACCCGCAGGATACGCTGCTTGTGGAGACAATTGCACTGGCAACCAGCAAACAGATACGAGTTTTTGTCGGAACGGAAAGAGATATCCTCGGTTCCCTGGAGAAACTGTATGAGGCAGGAGTAAGTGAAGAGGACGATGCCATGACTTCCAGTGTGGAGGTGATGGAGGACATAGAACAACTGCGCGATATGGCTTCTGAAGCGCCCGTTATCAGACTTGTGAACAGTATTCTGACAAAGGCAATTGAAGTAGGCGCAAGCGATATACATCTTGAGGTTTTTGAGAGAAACACCCGGTTGCGGTATCGTGTGGATGGCGTGCTGAGTGAACTTATTCCCCCGCCGCGTGAATTGTATAATGCAATTATTTCACGTATAAAGATTATGGCAAAGTTAAACATTGCCGAAAAACGTTTGCCTCAGGATGGCAGGATTAAAATGAAAGTTGCGGGCAAGGAGATCGATTTGCGTGTCTCTATTATTCCGATGAGCCATGGTGAAGGCATTGTTATGAGGATTCTGGACCGGACTGCCGTAATGCTTGATCTGGAGAGTCTGGGATTCCAGGCTGATTTTTTAAAGAAATTCCGGAAACTTCTTAACAGGCCGGAAGGCATGTTTCTGGTGACAGGTCCGACAGGAAGCGGAAAAACAACGACATTGTACGCCGTTCTCAAGGAGATTGTCTCTCCCGAAGTAAAAATTATTACGGTGGAAGATCCGGTAGAATACAGCATGCAGGGGGTAAATCAGATACAGGTAAATCCTCAGATTGACCTTACGTTTGCTTCAGGGTTGCGTTCGATTTTGCGACACGATCCGGATGTTGTCCTGATCGGTGAAATCAGGGATCGTGAGACGGCGTCAATTGCTGTCCAGGCGTCATTGACGGGGCATCTTGTTTTGTCGACACTCCATACAAACGATTCAGCCTCTGCCTTTACCCGGTTGATGGATATGGGCATAGAGGATTATTTGATTTCATCGTGTCTTGTAGGAGTGCTTGCGCAAAGGCTTGTTCGCAGATTGTGTCCAAAATGCCGCGAGTTGTATATGCCGGAGCAGGAGGTTCGCCAGACGGTTGGGATAGAGGAAGGCGTGCCTCTCTACGGGCCAAAAGGGTGTGATGATTGCAACAATTCAGGGCTCAGGGGAAGAAGGACTATCGCTGAACTTCTGGTAGTGGATGAGGATATCCGAAGACTTGTTTTAGCCCACAAGGATTCAAGCGAAATATTGAAAGAGGCCGTGAAAAAAGGGACGAAAACCTTATGGGAAGACGGCCTGGAGTTAGTTCGCAGGGGGGAGACTACATTGGAAGAATTGCTCAGAGTATCTTCTGATACATGAAAACTGTCTGTTAATAAAGTTGGGTTTCGTTCCTCAACCCAACCTACGGGTTTCTTCCGATATGTAAAACCCGATTAAAATTACAAACAACAAATCCCAAATCCCAAATAAATTCCAATATACAAATTCCGTGTTTGTCATTTGGATATTGAATTTTGGAATTTATTATGTTTTCAAAAGTCACAATAAAGTAGGATTTTATCCGATGTGTAATCCGTTTTAAACCGATTGAACCGTATTTTCCTGAGACGGTGTTAAATATTGTTTAAGAAACCTTCCCGTATACGATCGTTTTACTTTTATGATTTCTTCCGGTGTTCCCGTTGCCACAACTTCTCCTCCGTTTGCACCTCCTTCCGGCCCAAGATCGATAATATAGTCTGCCGTTCTGATAATTTCAAGGTTGTGTTCTATCACAAGCACTGAATTTCCCCTATCAACAAGTCTGTGCAATATTTTCAGTAATTGTTGTATGTCTGCCATATGCAACCCTGTCGTTGGTTCGTCAAGTATATACAATGTCTTTCCTGTTGCTATTTTGGAAAGTTCAGTGGCGAGCTTGATTCTCTGCGCTTCTCCGCCTGAAAGGGATGTGCCTGACTGTCCCAGTTTTATATATCCAAGCCCAACGTCTTTGAGTGTGCGCAAGACCCGTTCGATCTGGGGTATGGCAGCAAAAAAAAGATGCGCGTCTTCTATTCTCATTTCAAGTATGTCTGAGATGTTTTTTCCTTTGTACGTGGTTTCCAGGGTTGCTTTGTTATATCGCTTTCCGCTGCATTCTTCGCAGGTAACGTACGTATCGGGCAGAAAATGCATTTCCATTTTTTTTGTGCCCTGGCCTTTACAGGCTTCGCAGCGGCCTCCGCTGATGTTGAAACTGTATCTTCCCGCCGTGTAACCGCGGATTTTTGCCTCCTGAGTTTGCGCAAAGAGGGAACGAATGGGGTCAAATACTTTTGTGTACGTCGAGGGGTTTGACCGTGGCGTGCGTCCTATAGGAGACTGATCAATTTCGATAATTTTGTCAATGTGTTGGATACCGGTGACTTTTTCATGTTCCCCCGGAGAGGAATAGCCTCCATATAACTGGTTTGCAACAGTGCGATACAGGATGTCGTGAACGAGGGTGCTCTTTCCTGAGCCGGATACGCCGGTAACGCAGCAAAAAACCTTTAAAGGGATTTTTACCGAAATTGATTTCAGGTTATTGGCACGGGCGCCTTTTATTTCCAGAGCATGTTTCAGATTATATTTTTTTCTTTTTTGTGTATATGCTGTTTCAGGAGAATGACGCAGGCATTGTCCGGTTAAGGAATCCGGATTATTGAGAATTTCCTGTAAAGTTCCCTGTGCTACAATACGGCCTCCCTGTTCTCCTGCTTTTGGACCAAGATCAATAATGTAATCCGCATGTCTGATGGTATATTCGTCATGTTCGACCAGTAGTACCGTGTTTCCGTTTTCTTTTAGCGTATACAGGGTTTTTTGGAGGCGTTCGTTATCTCTTGGATGGAGGCCTATTGTGGGTTCATCCAGCACGTAACATACGCCAACAAGTCCTGTGCCCACCTGTTTTGCCAATTGGGTTCGTTGTGATTCACCGCCGGAAAGAGTATCGCTGCTGCGCCCTAAGGTAAGATAGTGTAACCCTACCTCCATCATGAATTGGAGCCTGCTCCGGATTTCTTTCAGAAGTTGCCTGGAAATAACGGCCTGTTGTCCTGTTAATGTTAATGCCTTGAAAAAATAGAGCGCATCTTCTACAGTAAAAGCCATTATTTCATGAATAGGTTTATTGTTAATTTTTATGGCAAGCGCTTCCTGCCGTAATCGTGCGCCGTTGCACATAGCACATGTTCTGTGGCTCATATAACCGGAGAGACGCTGTAAAACCCGTTCGGAAGTTGTTTTCTTGCAGAGCCGGTTTAAATTGGGAATAACTCCTTCGAAATCCTTGGATCCGTAAAGCAGCGCGTGCGCGATCTTTTCCGGTAATTTGATAAAAGGGGCAGTGAGTGCGATGGAATATGTTTTTGCGAATGTTTTAATATGGGTGTCATAAATTGTCTGAGTAAGAGAACCCCAGTTATGCCAGGCTTCGATTGCCCCTTCTTTGATGCTTAGTTGTTTATCTTTAATAATTAATTCCGGATCAAAATCAAGGGTGTTGCCAAGTCCGCCACATCCCGGGCATGCTCCGTAAGGGCTATTAAATGAAAACAAACGCGGCGCTGGTTCTTCGTATCCTCTTCCGCAATGCGGGCAGGCGTA
>VGXX01000116.1 GCA_016873155.1 Planctomycetota bacterium
GAAGAAACCACAAATGTTTATTTCGAAACATTTGAATCCCTAAAAAGGGCAGTTTTTAAGCGATCACAACGATGGCGTCCAAAAAAGATATTATCATTATGTCACCTTATTTAATTCGTTTACTATAACTGACCAAATTCCAAAAACCAATCTTCAAAGTCTAAAACCAAGGTCTATCGTCCAAAGTCCATTTTAGTCTTTTTATCCATTGGGTTGTCTTTGTCCCATTAGACAGTAACCTCAAAAGTTTTTGCGTCCTTTGATATTTCTTCTTTTGAAGGTCTTAAATAGAGTTCTATAGCTTCCATTATATTTTCATGCGCTTCAGCTTCGGTCTTACCGTAGGTTACACACCCCGGCAATTCAGGACAATATGCAACATAAACATCTTCATCAGGTTCTATTATCACTCTCACTTTCATAATTATTCACCCCCTTTTAAATCCATTGCCTCACATCTGAAGTCTACAGACAATAGTCTATTTTCCAAAGTCTATTAATTAATCAACCATAAAGAATTTTTCCCTGTTTGAATATTTTTTTTACAAAAGGGTCGCCAAGGGCAATGCGTTCTGCAACTTCTTCTGGCTTGTAAACAATGTAATCAACTGGAAGATCCGTATCCATTAAACGGTATAATTCTCGTATCCTGTCATCGCCGTAATAGGGAACATCTCGTTTTATAATAAATAAGTCAATATCATGCACTTCATCTTCACCCCATGCCGCTGAGCCAAAAAGGATAATCTTTTCTGGCTTATATTTTTCAATAAGCTGGTTCTTGATATTGTCAATTTCCATTAAGATAGCGTCTTTTTCCATCATAATAAGCCTTCAAAACTATCATAAGGAAATAAATATAAGAAACTATCCTCTAGCAGGACGGCATTATGAATCATAGGAATTTTAAAAGCAAGTATAAAATAGACTATAAATGTTGGACTATAGACTGTAGACATTGGACTTTAGACTTTGGACAATAGTCAATTGTCTAACGTCTATTTTTTTCGTTTTGCAATCAGCACCGACATATATCCTCTGCCGCTCTCTTTAAGGGACATGAGGTCATAGGTAAGATAGGCATTCTTTTGCCCAATATACGAGGCAAATAAGGCGTTTTCTGAGAGATTCATTTCTTCTAGCAATTGAATTACCTCATCCAACTTCTTAGCGACTTTCATCATGACAACTGTGTCAAAGGATTCCAGAATGGGACGCAATTCTGCAATGTCCTTCGGGACTGGAATTACAGCCAACCGCTCATCTCCCGTCAATAGGGGATAATTGGCAGCGCAAGAGGCGGCATTGTATGAAGTAATGCCCGGAATCGTGTGTATGGCGTGTGCCGGCAGCATAGTGGTTAAATAACGAAGCAGATAAATGTAAGTGCTGAAGGTCATGGGGTCTCCCAGCGTTAGATAAGCTGCGTCGTATCCGGCTTTAACATCAGAACAAATTTCTTCTGCAGCTTTTTGCCAGGCGGTGTTCAGAATGGATTTGTCCTTTGTCATGGGGTAAATTTGTTCGATTACCCTTTTCCCTTTTACATAATCCTTAACAATATCTAATGCCAGGCTGTCTTCTTTCGTATCGGATTTTGGGACAAAGATACAATCCGCCGTTTGAATAGTATGGAGGGCTTTTAATGTGAGGAGTTCTGGATCGCCAGGGCCAAGACCAATACCGTAAAAATTGCCTATTTCCATATGTAGTTATTCATCCCCAAATCCCCCTCACCCTAATCCTCTCCCACAAGAGGCGAGGGAACCTTTACTCTCTTGCTCCTGTATTTCCTTATTCGTGCCCATTCGAGTTGATTCGTGGCAAGACAGTCCGTTAATCCTTCTTTATAATTACCACAATTGAACCATTTGTTTTTATATTTACTGCTGAGGCTAAATCCGTTTCCAGGATACGCTCTTCCGGAAGGGAGAGATTTTCACACACAAACATTCGTCTATCTTGAATTCCGCCTGCCAGTAATTGGCGGGCGATAAAAGCAGGTGTATTTTTATGATCTGTCAGTATTCCTACTTTAGCGAAAACTCCGGCCTTTTTCACAAGTTGTGCGTACTCAGAATCCCTTCCGTGCAGACTGATAAAGCAGGCATCATCCCAGCTTTCCCCTATGGCTGCAAAGGCAAGCTGTATGCTGCTAATTCCGGGTATAATGCTGCAGGATTCACGCCCCAGCTTTTTTATTATTAACCTCGAGTAACTAAAGAAGCATGGATCGCCGCTCACCAGTACCACGACCTGCCTAGCAGAACTCCAGTCCGCAATCCTGTTTACCAGGACATTGTAATTCTTCTCCAGGATTATTTTTTCAGCATCGACACCAGGAAATAGTTTTAACAAACGCCGGCTTCCCACAAGGATATCGGCCTTTTTAACGTTGTACAGGGCCTTGGGAGAAATATACGCCTTTAACCCGGGCCCACAACCTACTATAATGACTTTGTTTTTGTAACGTTCAACCATGTCTGAGCACTATTCGAGATGCCTATAATAGAGCCTTTCATATCAAATAAAATTACGCCAACCTCTGGAGGGGCTGGCGGTTGTTTGCCCTTTAAATATGCCAACACCTTGTCCTCAATCATTTCTGCTACACCATTCATTATAGATAGATTACCGGAAATTCTTAATTCCTCGACTATCCCCTCTATAGTAGAAATCTCTTTCAAATTATCTAAGAACTCAACTGGAAAATGACTGAGTTTGATTACTTCTAAAAGTATATCATTTGCAGGCTTTGAGACCGCACTGTGGGTGTAAAAATCACCCCGTAACAGTTTAGCCAATTTCCCAGGATGCCCTGCAAGAATAACCCTTTTAAAGCTCCTTTTTCCTGCCGCATCCAGCATAAAGCCAACAAAGTTGCTTATCTGAATAACCTGGTCTTTTGGGATATCAAACAGGTTCAGCGTGGAACGTTCACCTAAACTACCCGGAACAAGCACTATTGTTTCATATCCAATTCCCTTGGCAATATCTAGTCCACATAATAAAGAGGTCTTGAAGGCATCTTCAGACATGGGACGGACAATTCCTGTTGTGCCTATGATGGAGATACCGCCGAGAATTCCAAGTTTTGGGTTAAACGTCTTTTCTCCTATTACTTTTCCATTTGGCACAGAGATTACGACTTTTAGTCCGAGGCCATTGCCGATAATTTCTTTAACTGCACCTTCGATCATGCGCCTTGGTACAGGATTGATTGCTGCATGACCCACTGGTACCTGTAATCCCGGCTTTGTTACATGGCCAACGCCTTCACCGCCGTCAATTTCTATTGTTTGTGTGGAATTTCGCTCGACCCTTGCGTGTACAAAGCAGCCATTTGTCACGTCGGGATCATCCCCTGCGTCTTTCTGTACAGCGCACTCAGACGCATCGGCAGATAATTGCTTATGGTAAATTTTGAGCCTGAGTTTTGTACCACTTGGTGTATCAATCTCTACCTCATCGGGTATATTTCCCGTGAATAACCCAATGGCCGCCGCCTTTGCTGCTGCTGTAGCGCAGCTACCGGTTGTATAGCCAAATCTCATATTAAAAATCTTTCAAACTAACCCTAACCCGAACGAGTCGGAAGAGATTATCAATACCCTATAAACTTTTATCATCGTTACAATAACTCACGTTCCTTACAATGATATATCATTTTTATTTGATTGAGTTCGGGTTAGTTAGTCGAATACATTAAAAATATTCTTCCGACTCGTTCGGATTCGACAATTATAAAGAAATGTTTGTGTGATAACAATATAATTCAATGCACAGGAATTTCAATAATTTCGGATTCCCCTCTAAAAAGAGGGGAGAAAGGGGTATGTAAAAATGCCATCAGCACCCCAGCCCCTCTTGATAGAGGGGATCGCGGAGGTCGCCGAAAGTCTAAATCAGCCTATTTTTCTTGACACCCATAATTTCACACATTAATATGCAGGTAATAGGAATTTACAAAGTTAAGGATGGTGCCCTCAGAATTACTAATTGTCGCCGGTGAGCTCCAGTGTTATGCTTTTTAGCGGCAAAGGAGAACAATAAATTTAGATAAGGGGTAATATCGGTTATGAAGCAAATGGAAAAATTAATCTTAAAAGAAACAAAAGGGCTTTCTCCTAATGCAATAAATGAAGTATTGGATTTCATTCAATTTATTAAGAAAAAGAAAGTAAAGAAAAAAAGAGTAGATGTTATCAAAGATAGTTTAAGCTGTGAGTTAAGCTTACTGGATAAAAGAGAATTGTCCCACTTAGAAGAAGAATTCAAAGATTATAAGGAACTATATCCACGTGAAAAATAGTTTTGTAACAGTTACAATGGCCTTGATCTTAAGACTTGAAAAAAGGAAATTAAACCGAAAGGTAAACGCTATTTTTGAAAGTGCTGAGAATGAAGATGGAGAAATAATTATTCCAGCAATGGTTTTGGCAGAAGTTGGGTATTTGGCAGAAAGAGGGAAAATTGAAACTAACTTAGATGACATCAAAAAATATTGTACAAAATATGAATCAATTATAATTGAACCGATAACTGAAGAGGTAATTGAAAAGGCTTTTGAGATTGATGATATTACAGAACTACATGATAGAATTATTGCAGGAACCGCATTGAAAAAAAGATTTGCACTCATCACTAATGACCCTATCATTTCATCTTCAAGGTTTGTAGAAGTTATTTGGTAATATGGATGACACTGTTGAAAAACCCCTATAATAGAAAAACAGACGAACACATAGTTTTGATCATAGGAAAGCTAAGATGAAGCGGTTTTCAATGATATCTAAAAGATGACGAGATTCATAAACACCAGAAGAAACTAAATCACTAATCAACAGGCTGTCCGAGAATTCAATGGCAATCTTAAATGTATACTATAGATTGTCTAATATTAATATGATTGATCAATACATAGTATAGCATCTGGTACTCAAATCAATTCTCGGACAGCCTTCTAATGGGTGACCCTATGCGCCATGTGCTTCCCTTGAAAGACAGCGTGCGATCCAGAGGAAGTCGCTATTTCCATGCCGTTTACTCCCCTGAGCGGAAAAGAATCATACACCTTGACGGCGCGATCCGCATCTACGACCCAGGCGAATGGGACAGCCGTCAGACATGCCATGTCCGGCGGTCTGGAAAGATCGGCAAAAGAATTAAGGTCTTTAGGATTGATAACTGAGGTATCTCGTGACTGCATGGGCGCGGTCTGTTCCAATTTCTTTGTTTGAAACTATGACGTTGCCCGCTATTTTGGTGCTGACATTCCCAAGGACTTTTAGATAAAAGTTCAGTTAACCACCACATGCACAGGATCGGCCATAAAGCTGGCTTCCCGGTGATGCAGTCGTTAGCCCAAAAAGATACATCATAGCGTTATTACTCATTTAGTCCTTGACATATCTGAAAACCAATACGTAAAATGCACGTATTTAGCGGAGGATTTCAATGCAAAAGAAGCTGACCATAACAGTAGATGAGGAAGTTTATGCGGGACTCCATAAGATCATCGGCCCTCGCAAAATTAGCAAATTTGTTGAGGAACTGGTCCGCTCGCATGTAATACGCCCAAATCTTGAATCGGCTTACGCCCAAATGTCAAAGGATAAAAAGCGAGAAAAAGATGCTTCTGAGTGGGCAGAGGCAACTTTTAAGGACATAACCCATGAAAAGGGGTGAGGTCTGGTGGGTTAATTTTGACCCATCCGTTGGCGGAGAGATTAGAAAAAAACGTCCCACTGTCATCGTTAGTAATGATGCTTCCAATAAATTCCTCAATCGTGTTCAAATTGTTCCCCTGACGAGCAAAATAGACCGTCTGTATCCCAGTGAAGCGCTTGTTATATTTGACGGTAAAGAAAGCAAGGCTATGGCTGATCAATTGGCTACTGTAAGCAAGTTGAGACTATTCAAACGTGCCGGAGTTCTTTCAGAAGAAGATATGCTGAGGGTTGGCGAGGCGATTAAAATACAATTAGATATTTATTGAATTGGGCTAACAATAAAATTCTTCGGACGGATCGTCGCCACTGATTTATTTCGTCAACCCTTTTTAGCCAATCCGATAATCGCATTAACGATAGATACCGCCACGGCGCTGCCGCCCTTTCGGTTCGTATTGGTTATGTAAGGGAGGGGAATTTCTTTTAATGCGTACTTTGCTTCTACTGCGCCAACAAAACCAACCGGGATGCCGATCACCAGGGCTGGCTGGGCTGATCCTTTTTTTGTCAGGTCAATGAGCTCAAACAGGGCGGTGGGGGCGTTGCCAATGACCACAATGCCGTCCTTCATTTCATCTGTTGCCAGTCGCATAGCCGTTGCTGCCCTGGTCTTCCCTAATTTCTTAGCCTCGTCGATAACAGACTTGTCCGCGATCTTACAGATTATCTTTCCCCCAAATTTTTCGACCGGGCTTTTGCTGATGCCGGATTTTACCATGTTCACATCGGTCACGATGTTTTTTCCGCTTTTCAATGAATGAATGCCAGCCTCAACGGCCTTCGGATGGAAGACTAAATTATACGCATATTCCGTATCACCAGTGGCGTGAATGGCACGCTGAATAATCGGTCTGTAGAGTTCCGGCACGGACTCCAAATCGACGAGTTTATCGATGATCTCGAAACTCTCATCCACGATGGCTTGTGGTTGTTCGATGCGTTGTTTGCTTCCGTACTGTTTTTCTATCAGTACCTCGTGAATGCGATCTGCTGCAATCAGGGCAATCCGTTCGTCAGCGCCTATATTATTGGCGTAAATGAACTCGACCTGCGGATATTTCGATTTTTCATTCTCCAGCATTTCAGGAATGTCTTTAAAGACATGATTTCCTTTAAAGAGCAGTAACGGTACAACGACAATTCGGTCAACACCGCTTCCCACAGTCTGTTTTACAACTTCAGGGAATCCCGGCTCCGCCAATTGCAGAAAGGCGGCCTCTACCACGTCCCATCGGTTCATTGCACGCAGCATGTCGGCCACTTTAAACAAGCCGTCGTTCCCGCTGTTTAGTTTACTGCCATGCGAAATTAATATGATACCTGTTTTCATTCATAATTTCCTTTTATTTAAAGTATTTCTCTGTGCTCTCGGTGTCCTCTGTGGCTTGCTTTTTATTGACCATTCTCATTTATCCATCACCTCTCTGGCCTTTCTCAAAAGCTCCGTCGGTGAAACAGGTTTTAAAATATAGTGTAACCCCTCCTTGTGGATGTCTGTTTTTATGATAACGTTACCACCATAGCCGCTCATAAAAAGGACTTTCATGTCTGGTCTCATCTTCTTTATTGCATTATATGCTTCTTTACCATTTTTCCTGGGCATGATAATATCAAAAACCAGGAGTGTGATAGCGTCTTTGTTCTTTACGAACTTGTCTACTGCATCCTCTCCATCTACTGCCTCTATTACTTTATAACCACATCTTTCGAATACTATTTTGACAAGTTCTCTGATCTCCGGTTCATCATCCGCCAGCAATATTGTTCCTGCACAACTTTTGGGGATAATGGTTTGCACTTCTGCTTTTGCCTGCGCAACTTCTGATTCAATGAGCGGCAAATATATTTTGAATGTGGCGCCTTTGCCTGGCGTGCTATCGACATCTATGTAACCATGGTGTTCTTTTACCAGCCCATACACTATTGCAAGCCCAAGACCCGTACCCCTTCCCATCTCCTTGGTGGTAAAGAACGGGTCGAATATCTTCAATCGTGTGTCTTCGTCCATACCTATACCAGTATCTGAAAAAGATATAAGGACATATTTCCCCACCTTACCATAACCGTGTGCCTTTATAAATGTGTCGTCTATTTCTATAACATCGGTGCTTATTGTCAAAGAACCTCCTTTGGGCATGGCATCCTTTGCATTTGTTGTAAGGTTCATCAAAATATGCTTCATCTGGTCGCTATCAGCTATTACGATATAGTCTTTATCGGTGAGCATAGTATTCATTTTAATGTTTTCTCGAATAAGCTTTGACAGAATGGATTCAGCATCTTTTATAATTCCATTCATATTTACCGGTTGTGGATTGATGGGCTGTTTTCCGCTGAACGCAAGGAGGTCCTGCGCTAAATTGGCTGCTGTTTGTGATGAACTTATGATTTTTTGCGCATACTCTCTTAATGGATCATCCTCCCTCAGCTCCGTCTGTAATAAACTCGCATATCCCATGACGACTGTGAGGAGATTGTTAAAGTTATGAGCAACGCCACCTGCTAGTTTACCAACAGAAGCTAAATTCTGTGCATGGTAAAGCTGGTCTCTTAATTTCTCCGTTTCCATTTCAGCCTGCTTACGCTTGATGCTCGAACCTATCTGTGATAGCACCGATAAAATGAGTTTAATGAGTCGTTCATTCTTTTCTTCCACCTTTTCAGAATAAAATACGATAACAGCGACTACTTCATTGTCGGCAATAACGGGGAAGGCAATCCCGGTCTTTAATCCAGCTTCTCTGGCAAATTGCGCACGTAGATAATTCGGGTCGATCGTAACATCCCGTACCCACACAGGCTGTTTTGTAGACCAGACCCGACCGGGAAGTCCTACGCCGGGAGGAAATGTAACCTCGCTGCTCTGCTCGGTAAATATTTCAAAATTATCACGGTTGCTGTAAAATCTGTGATTGCGTACCAGGAGTGTGCCATCCGAATTCGGCATCCATGCCTCACCATAAACCCAGCCAGCAAAGTTACATATCTTTTTTAATGTGATGACTAGCGCATCGTGTAAATTCTGGGTTGCGCTAATCGCCAATGCTATTGATTGCAACAGATAAAATTCCTCATTTAACCGCTTGTGCGTGGCAATTTCCTTGTTAAGTATTTTAACTTTTTCTTCTAGCCTTGTTGCCACAATCTGGCTGTAACTCTTGAGGAAACGTTCATCATCTTCAGCTAAGCCCCTTTCGGCTAAGTCCTTCTTTGTCTCTATCTTATCAATTAAGGCTTTAACCGATTTCCATATTTCTTCAAGGTTTTCGGGTTTTGTAATATAAGATTCGGCGCCGAGTTTCAATGCAAGTGCCCTGTCCTCATCGCCTTCATAAACGCTGGAATAAATTACAACAGGAATAGATTTGAGGTTCTTGTCCTTTTTCATATTTCTCAGAAATTGAAAACCGTCTACATTGGGCATCAGAATATCAGAGACGACAAGATCAGGCATATAGAATTTTGCCTTCTCAAATCCATCCTGACCATCTATAGCATCCATGACCTCATGGCCATCCTTTTCAATGATAGATTTCAGAATCCTTCTCTCGAAAGTACTGTCATCGACAATAAGTATTTTCATGGATACCTCAATGTTCAGAAATTTCAATCATAACATTTCTCAACTATAATTACGCTGCTTCATGTTTTTGAATTCGATTTATATGAGCGGCTATAAGCTCAATAATTTCCTTAAAATTCGTGCATTTTACCAAAGAAGGACGCAATTCGGTTGCATTATGCATACCCATAATGTACTTGATTACATGTTTACGAAAAAGGACAATACCGATGTCTTGACCGTAATATTCGAGCATATGCGATAAATGCCGTTCGATGAGTTCTATCTTCTCGTGAAAAGAGACGTTATTCCTGTCCTTGTATTGGAAAATCCACGGATGGCCAATAGCGGCTCGCCCAATCATTACCCCATCGCAACCTGTATGACGTTTGATTCGTTCAATGTCTTCCACGCATTTTACATCACCATTGCCAATAACGGGTATCTTTACTGTTTGTTTGACTTCTGCAATTGCATCCCAATCTGCCTTGCCAAAAAAGAACTGTGATCTCGTTCGTCCGTGTACGGCAATGAGAGAAGCCCCATTGTCTTCAAGAATTCGAGCTACTTCCATATAATTGCGTGACTTGTTGTCCCATCCCAGTCGAATTTTGCCGGTTACGGGGACGCTCAAAACTTTAGTGAGTTTACTAAAAATACGACCAATCTTTGAAGTGTCTTTGAGAAGCCCAGCGCCTGCGCCTTTGCCGGCAATGTCAGAAACCGAGCAACCCATGTTAACGTCTATAATATCAGGCCCTAAAGGTTCTATTATGCGACAGGCTTCGGTAATTTTATCTTCGTCATTTCCAAGAATCTGAAACGTAACGGGACGTTCAACGGGTCTGAAATCAAGTATTTTGAAGGTTTTTGGATTTTTCCACAGCACTCCATCCATGGAAACCACCTCTGTGTAACTCATAGCCATCCCAAATTCACGACAGATCAGCCGAAACGGGATGTCAGAAAAGCCAGCCATCGGAGACAGGATCAAATCTCCATATATGGGAATATTCCGTATAAAAAACGACGGTTCATTCATAAATATTAAACAAAATTGTTTAGAGTTTCGGATTTCGTGCTTCGAATTTAATAAAAACAATTATAACATAGAGGCAATAAATATCATTTGTTTTTTTTGTTATAATACGGTAATTTAGTAACCATTTAGTTTTGAATATTCGCATATGATATTTTAAAAAACTAAATTGTTACTTTATTTCTTGTTTCTGGCTTCTAACGTTATCTATAATTATGGCTTATCAAGACCTGTCGGATTTTATAAGAAAACTCGAAGAATCGGGGCAACTCAGGCG
>VGXX01000117.1 GCA_016873155.1 Planctomycetota bacterium
GAGCATAAGGAGATATTCTTTTTGTGTGCGCTTGACCTTCTGAATAGTTTCTTCATCGGATAAAAAAGCCTGAGTTTCTTTAAACCGAAGGAGATGGTTGTAGAACTTGCCTATGATATCGTCGGCGTGCTGGTGGATAAGCCCGTTCAATTCTTTCAGCAGGCGTACGTCTCGTTCAGTAAAATCCAGGTAATCCTTACGGGACTGACGCTCCTGTTCGCTGAGGCTCAAATCATCGATAGGCATGACGTGTGCTTCCATGTCGAATACCCCCATGTGTACTTAGATCAGTGGCTATTTATTTCGTCGAAACCCGCCTTGGCAAATGACCTTGTTGCGGGAAATACCTTTTCAATTAATTTTTTTGAAAAGTTTTTATACACAGTATCCGTTGGTCTGAGATGTTTAGCTCTCACTGATCGTTACTTTTGTCATCGTATCGCCCTGACGAATTGCATTGACGACATCCTGACCGTTGGTTACTTTACCAAAGACTGTGTGCTTGCCGTTGAGGTGTGGTTGCGGTGAGTGTGTGATGAAGAACTGACTGCCGTTGGTATTCGGTCCTGCGTTGGCCATCGAAATTACACAGGTATCGTGAGTCAGAGGGTTGCCTTTGACTTCGTCCTCGAACTTGTAGCCGGGACCGCCTCTGCCGGTGCCTGTGGGGTCTCCTCCCTGAATCATGAAGTTGCTGATTACCCGGTGAAAGGTTATGCCGTCATAGAAGCCTTCTCTGGCCAGAAAGACAAAGTTATTGACCGTTTTCGGGGCGTTTTGAGGATAAAACTGTATCTGGATTGTACCCCTGTTCGTCTCAATCGTTGCCTGATAAGTTTTCCTGGGATCGATCTGCATTACCGGCGGGCTATTCCACTGATTTTTGTTCATGAATAATTCCTTTTTGCGTAAAGTTCTTAAAATAATCGGGACATTTAAAAGAAGGATTATATCATAATTATCCATTATGTGATAATGATAATTTAATTGTATAGAAATTTTTATTTTATTTATGCGGCTCACATGGCATACGCGATGAATAAATCCCCCTTAGAAAAGGGGGCAAAGGGGGTTGTAAACTTGTTCTCGTGGAAACGGAGAATAGCCCGGAAAAAACACAACCCCCTGTTTCCCCCTTTATTAAGGGGGACTTCATCGAGAAGGAGTGGGGGATAAAATGGATTTAGAGATGTTTCGTGCTTATACGGTTCGTAATAATAGCGTTCTTTTCAAGCATGCTATAGATTAACATACGTTTCCTGAGATTGTGTTTGGTTTGCCGTAAAATTAGAAATTTTTTCGATGTGTGTATTATTAAGAGAGATAAATTCAATGCCCATTTTGAAATAAGAAGAAGATTGTTTATCCTTTAAAGGACTGGATTGGACGACTTTCCCTTCGATACCGCCAAAAATATTATTGTCCTGGAGGGTAAAATCGAGAAGAATTTTTTTCCCGACAGGCACACCCATGCGTGAACTGATAAGCAAACCGCCCGCGCTGATATTCTGGATGATACATTGATTCGTTTTAGAATTGCCGGTGATTTTGAATGTTGCAAATATGGACACGTTTTTTCTCACAAACCGTCTTTTGTTTTTTCCTTTTTCTTCAGGCGCCTGGATACCGGTTATTTCGTAAGTTGTAATTGGCCAGGATTTTCCTTTCACCATAATAGGCTTCAATTTTTTTGCAACCACCATGTCCTTGATTTTAACGTAAGTTGATTCACTGATCAGGACTGTCATCGGTCTGGCGTAAGATTCGATTCGAGAAGCCAGATTGGCATTATCGCCGACGACCGTATAGTCCATCCTGTCCGGAGAACCAATATTCCCGGCGATAACTTCGCCGGTGTTGATCCCGATACGAACGCTGAAGGATGGATTTCCCTCGGATTCCCATTTTTTCTGAAGTTCTTCAAGTTTTCTGAGCATATCAAGTCCCGTTTTAACGGCATTCCGCGCAGAATAAGGAGTAAAGATGGGCGCCCCAAAGACTGCCATTACGCAGTCTCCGATAAACTTGTCAAGCGTTCCCTGGTTTCCGAAGATTATTTTAGCCATGGCAGAAAAATATTCATTGAGCGTATGAACGATTCTTTCGGGAGGAAATTTTGCAGACATCGAAGTGAAACCGCAGATGTCTGCGAATAAGATGCTGCACTCTACCCGTTCTCCCCCCAAAACGATATTCTCCTTTTTGGTTATAATGTCGTTGACGATGTTTGGAGATAGATATCGCTGTAGGTTCATTCGTATCTTTGTCTCGTTAACGACGTTTTCGTATAAACGGGCATTTTCGATGGAAATTGCAGCCTGATTGGCAAACGTGGTGAGGAGTTCGATTGACTCCTCAGTAAATACCCCGGAAACCATCCGGTTATCGACATAAATAATTCCGATTACTTCCTCCTTTACCTTCAGCGGTACGCACATTAATGACCGCAGGTTGTGATTCATCACACTTGCCTGTGCGTAGAATCGTTCGTCTGTCTGTGCATCTGTGGATAGAATTGCTTTTCCCTCCCTTGCCACACGACTTGTGATACCGCTACTGATGGTAAATAGTGTTTTATCTTTCAGTTCCTCTTCCATGTTTCTTGCCACTTTAACGAGCAGTTCGCCGGTTTCCTTGTCCTTGAGCATAAGAAAGCCGCGTTCAGCGCCAACCACTTTAATCACCATATCCATAATCAGGTTGAGAAGCCGGTCCATGTCAAGCACCGAGTTGATTGCCTTTCCTATTTTCACCAACGATTCCATATCTTTTTTTGATTTCTCCATCCTGGCAGTCTCATTTTTTAACGCCTGATATGATTTAAGTAACTCCCAAAAAGTATTCTTGACCATGGGAAGATTATCCTGGGACACCTCATTCCTGGAGAGTAACGTATGAATATTTTTGAGATGTGTTTCGAATATTATGAAGGGATTCTGAATGGATGTATTCATATTTTAACGGTCATTTCATTATGAATTGGATTCTGACATCTGTTGATGTCATCGAGTATTTCACGTACGTTCTGGTAGCGGTCTTCCGGGTTCTTTTCAATAGATTTCATGATAATCTTTTCAAGAGTCTCAGGAATATCGGGATTAAGAAAAGAGGGGAGTGGCGGGGTTTCATGGATATGGCAATATCCAATATCTCCATGAGGGAACGGGACCCTGCCGGTCAGAAACTCATAGAAGGTGATGCCTAAAGAATAGATATCGCTCCGGTTATCAACAGGTTTACCCTTGATTTGCTCAGGGGACATGTAAAGGGGTGTGCCAAAAATCTGGCCGGCCATAGTCATTTTCGTGGCATTGTTTATGCACGCAAGGCCAAAGTCGGTGATTTTAATTTTCCCGTCTCTTGTCAGCATAATGTTTTCCGGTTTGATGTCCCGATGAATTATTCCTTTTGAATGTGCGGCATCCAGGGCGTCACAGATTTCGATTGCTATTCCCAAAAATTCCTGAACAGACATTGCCTTTCTGTTCAGTTGTTCCCTAAGACTCCCACCATCGACATACTCCATGGCAATGTACATCGGTTCTCCAACACTAATGTCAAAGATTGTGACGATGCCTGGGTGTCGAAGTGCGCTTGCCGACTGCGCCTCACGAATGAATCGTTGAACTGCTTCTGTGTTACCCATAAAATCTTCACGAATTACCTTCAGGGCGACAACCCGTCCAAGAATCTTATCTCTGGCCTTGAAGATCGATCCCATTCCACCTGCGCCGATTTTTTCAATCTGGTCGTAACGATCTTCCAGCTTCTGTTGATTTTTATCCTTTTTGTTAATCACAGGATTGGTGGGTAACCGTTCAATCCTCTGTGTAACGTCTCTATAATTAAAGTCATAAGAGAGTACCTGTTTATATACCTCCCTTGCCTTATCGAAAATACCCTTTTCCTCATAAGCATTTCCAATCTGGTAAAGTATTTCCACCTTTTTGTCTTCGGGAAGATTTGATTCTCTAATCCTGTTAAAATTTTCATCAGCAAGCTCAACCATTCCCCTTGATAGAAAAGAGATCCCTATCCGACAGAGCGCCTCTGATTTAAACGGCGTTTCCGATTTAGCCACCTTTTGAAAGAGTGATATAGCATTTTCTTTGTCTGCATCATTCTTTAAATAGAGTTCTCCCAATTCAAAACGGATCTTGTTCGCCTCCTCTTCAGAAAGGGTATTTCTTTTCAGGCGTTCCTCATACTCACCAATCTTATTCTGGATAATAAAACTCTCAATGTCATTAATCCTCTTATTGTATTCACTTTTGCCAGGGTTTAGCTTTGTTAGTTCTTTTAGTTTTTCTTTGGTAGTTTCCAGGTTTCCATCCATAAATGACCGGTCTGCGTCCTTCAAGAGTATATCTTCTAATCTTGAACGATATGCTGTGTTTGCCGGTTTTAAGTTTACCAATAACTTCAATTTTTCCTCAGCTGCACTAAAATCTCCTTCTTCACAATAGAGATTAACCATATCGTTGATAAGTTCTTCGTCAGTCTTTATTAGAGTCAATGCCTTTTCAAGGCATTTTAAGGCAATTCCCCTCTTTTCCTGATTTCTTTCGCAAAAGAGTTTATATCCAACAACGGCTTTTTGATATTCACCTTTGGCAAGATATATACCTCCCAAAAAGAGAGGTATATTTGGATCGGAATCCGTATATTCAAAAAAAAGAGACACTGCTTTATCCGCTTGATTCGAATAGCGATAGAAGTTTCCTAAGATATAAACGGCAAAAATATCTCTTTTATTCTCTACCGCCTGTTCGTATAAAGATATTTCTTTCTGAAGAATTCCCTCTGTACGGTATGTTTCATATAAAAGAATATATGCCCTTTCGTTGGCAGCGTCTGCTTTTATCAACTCCAGCAGGCCTTCGATAGCGTCATCAATGCGGTGAGGGCATTTTTTTATGAGACTTTGGTATTCATTCAGGGCAAGGTCGTATTTTTTTTGCTCGGCATAAATCCTTGCGGAGAGATAAAACTTATCGGAAAAATGACTTCCCAGACATTTTAAACTATCAAAGATTTTCAAGGCGTTCTCGTATTCACCTTTTTTATAAAGAATTTCTCCCATGATCTGATAATACCGCATATAGCGAATGCCCAAATTAATACTCTGCTTTAAAATGCGGGATTCGGGATAGAGAAAGTATATCTTCTCACAAACCTTGAATGCTTCATCTGTCATTTTCTTCCTTCGATAAGCTACAGCCAGGTCGTTGAGGATTTTGATATCCTCTGTTCCGTCGCGAAACAGTTTCTCCCCGACCCTGATTATTTCGTCCCAGTTTTCTTTCTCGTATAACTTATCTAACTTTTTTACGATATCAAACATATTTATAACCACTTCATTAAATCAGGGACTTATCGTCCCTTTGCAATGGTAATGTAATAAAGTTGTTTAAAACTTAATGAGACGCGGAATGTGGCGCCCGTTCAAATATACGATAATGTTTTAAGCTCCATCTTAACTCTGAAATAGTTACCTTTAAAATACCGGCAAACAATACGGCTACAAACATTCCTATCGCCCCCATAAAATAACCGCCGACAAAAATAACGATAAATACTATGATAGGATGCATATGGACGTTCTTTATAATTACCATATGTGATATGAGCAGATAATCGAGTAATTGGATTGCAACAAAGCAGATGGTAATAATCAAAACGGATACCAATGAACCCGTTTCCATTAACGCCATAACAATGGCCGGAATAGCGCCGGCAATGGGACCGAAGTGGGGAATAACATTGGCGCAGCCCGCGAGAGCGCCAATGAGAAAAGCGTAACGGATATTGAGTAAGTAGAGGGTGATGATAGAGAGAATACCAACGATGAGGGCATCGAGAAGCCGTCCACGGATATATGAACCCATCTGATTGCTTATCTTATGAACCAGGCTCAACGTCATCTCAAAATAACGATTAGGCACTAATTGTATTAATGACTTTTTTATCCGTTGCCCATCTTTCAGGAGAAAGAAAGTAAATACAGGTACGGTAAATATCATAGAGACAAAATGGACGAATTCGAAAAGAATGTCAATGCTCTCCTTTATCAGATCATCGAGTGTATGACGGAGATATGAAGCCAGTTCTTCGGATAAGCCGCGTTGTTTCATGAGAGGGAAATTTTCTTCAATGGTAGTTTTAAATTCGTCGGTAAGAACCGCCGGATGCCGCAACTGAAGGTTTGCGGTTATTGCCTGAACTTCAGCCGTAATTGATGGTAAAAATAAAATTATACCCATCGTAATAATAATCGCAATAGAAACGAAGACAATGCCGATAGCCCAGATACGTTTAATGTTGTAGTTTTCAATGGCGCGTACTGCCGGTTCCAAAAGAAACGCCAGAAGAATAGATACGATGAATGTGAGTAACAGAGACTTCATGACGACAAAAAGCGTAACGATCAATCCAAACGCCACAAGAACGAAAAACCACTTGAGCGACCGTAAGAAAGAGTGTTTATTTAAGTGTACGACAATAGTATGATTGGATGGGTTCATAAAAGTTTTTAATTAACTTAGACTTTCTTTAAGATTGTTTTTGATTCTTCCAGGAGCATATCGTGAGAAGGTATTTTGGACAGTTTTTCTGGTTTATGGAATTTAGCACAAAGCGATTGAAGTTCGGTATTGGTAATGCGTAACCGGTTGCCAATCATTTGGGCGAGTTTTGTCGTTACCTGGAGGCCTAGTTTTGGTTTCCTCTCGAGGATGTCAAAGAGTTCCGGACGGAATAGCCCCAGGATGTGACATTTTTCCAGGGCAATTGCAGAAGCGCTCCGCGGCGATTCGTCTAGCAGGGCTAGTTCGCCAAAAAAATCGCCATTTTTCAGTATAGCCAATTCTTTATCATTTCCATCAGGCAGCGTTTTGTAGATTTTTATCGTGCCCTCCTGGATAATGTACATGCCTACGCCGGGTTCGCCTTCCCAGAAAATATTCTCATTAGGTTCGTAATGCCTCCGGTGAACGATACGCTCGAATTCTTTTAATTCGTCTTTAGAAAGGCCGTCTAAAATTGGAACAACCTTAAGCATAGAAAGGACATTGTCTTCGTCCTTCTTAGCCTTTCTAAATATATTTCCCCAAAAGCCGTCAACCATAACACGTCCTTTTCAAAAAAAGACGAAAGAGTTTGGAAAACGATAGGCGAATAATTTTATCTTAATTATAAAGCAAACCACTGTAATATACAAATTAAATACCAATTCAAAAAACCCATTGAAACAAATCAGGAAAACAGGCTTTTTTGACTTATAAAAATATTGAATGGGGCAAAACCCGGTTCTAATACATCAACCGAAAACTTCCTAATACTCAATACCTTACAAAAAAAATGCCATGAAAGCCATGGTTGGTAAAACAATCTCTTATGAAAGTAAAAATGTGAAATGACCTGCATCAATTAATTAAGAATAGCAAAGAGATTGTGTGTCATGACACATATGTGACCGTGCAAAAGTGTTACATGTCACATTGTGTGATAAATAAAGTAGATTGTGATTTAATGATAAAGTTTTTAATTTGATTTGATTTTATAGAGTGATTTTTATAAGATTTTGGAATATTGTAACGTTTTAATTTCGAGTACATCAAAGTACATGTATTGATCGAAGGATATGTATCCCAACCACAGAACAATTGTAGCTTTATACCGGAAACACCTTTTTAAGGCGCTGTCTTTTATTTTGTCAGTTTCCATTTGTTTAAGCTCTCAAATTACCTCGGCAGTTTCCATGCGCAGCAACGTTTATCAAACCTCATCAAAAAAATATAGCGCAAAAAAGTGGGTTAAAAACGGCCAATCAAAATATAAACGGGCAAAGTTTGAGCGCGCCGTTAAGGCATATAATAAAGCCATTGCAAGCTATCCTGATTACTTTGAGGCGTGGGATGGTTTAGGGAATGCCTTATATTGCCTGGGAAACTACGACATGGCTGTTCAAGCCTATGATAAGGCGCTCAGCCTCGATCCAAACCATAATGCTACATGGGTGAATAAAGGGATTGCGTTGTATAAAAAAGGCAATTACGAGGATGCCATAAAGTTATATGACAAGGCCATAGCGATGGACCCAAAGCTTGCTTCCACCTGGTATAACAAGGGTGTCACCCTTATTGCGTTAGGCAGGCATCAGGAGGCAATGCAGGCATTTGAAAAAGCCATTGAGATCAATCCCCAGGAAGACCTTGCCTGGCACGGGAAAGGCTACATGTTAATTTTATCCGAGCAATATGACAATGCTCTGCAACTCTTTGGCAAGGCAATCCAGGTAAATCCGGAGAGGGGATGGGCATGGAACAACATGGGAATTACCCTCGACAAGTTGCGTCTGTTTGATGATGCAATTAAGGCCTTTAATAAGGCTATCGAGATCAATCCAAAGAGTGCGAGGGCGTGGCATAATAAAGCAAACTCCCTGTACAACTTAGGTAAATACGAAGAGTCTATGAGGACTTATAACAAGGCTATGGAATTAGACCCTCTTTTATATGCAGGTGTTAAAAAATAATTTGTTTGAAAAAGGATACCATGATAAATGTCTTGAAAAAAACATTTCAAACGATGTTCGTTTATTTTGTATTGGGTTTTTTCATTACGATAAACTTTCAGAATCCGGTAACTGCCGCATGGTCTTCCCATGTGCGTGAGAACACGCCTGTCTGCACGGTGTCCGGCCAGCAAAGCGCACTACAGATAATTAGCGATGGCGCCGGCGGGGCGATTATTGCCTGGGAAGATGCGCGAAATGTTCATTTCGATATCTTCGCACAACGGGTTGATGCGCACGGGAATGTCTTATGGGAAAAAGACGGCGTTTCCATTTGCTCCGCTCCGGAAAACCAGAATCGTCCAAGGATTGTTAGTGACGGCTCCGGGGGAGCCATTATTACCTGGCAGGATATACGGGGCGGTATCAGTAACTCCGATATTTATGCCCAACGTATTGGTGCAGATGGAAACGTACAGTGGACGAAAGACGGCATACCCGTTTGTGCTGTAGCTAATGCACAGAATAGCCCTGTCATTGCAACGGACGGCGCGGGGGGAGCTATTATTATCTGGCAGGATTTCAGGACCAATTATGCGGACCTCTGCGCCCAGCGTGTTAACAAGAATGGGGAATTGCTGTGGGCAAAAGACGGCGTGCTCGTCTGCGGGACTTCAGGCGCGCAAGGCGCGCCTGTGGTAGTGGACGATGGTGTCGGAGGTGTTATCGTAGTATGGCAGGATTTCAGGAGAACTTACGCCGACATCTATGCCCAGCGGGTTGACGGGAGCGGTAAAACAGCATGGGAGAGAAGCGGGGTCGCTCTATGCAATGCACCCGGACATGAAAGTTTTCCCGTTGTTGCCGGTAATGGAGCAGAAGGGGCGATTGTGGCATGGGTCGATACACGCAACGGCAATAACGACGTTTTTGCGCAGCAGGTGGATGGGAATGGAACTGTGCAATGGCTGACCAATGGTATTCCGGTATGTGCAGTATCCGGCAACCAAAATTATCCAGTGATTGTGAGCGACGGAGCGGGGGGCGCTATTCTTGCCTGGTGGGATATGCGCAGCGGCGATTTCAATATCTATGCGCAGCGAATCGATCTCACCGGTAACGCCTTATGGGTAAAAGACGGCCTGGCTGTGTGTGTCGAAGCAAATATCCAAAATTGCGTAAGTATCAGCAGCGACGGCGCCGGCGGCGCAATAATATCGTGGAATGACAACCGTGTTTCTGCCTTTGATGTGTATGCCCAGCGGATAGATCCAAAAGGATTGACAAAATGGGGCAATAATGGCGTACCCGTAAGTACAGCATCCGATACCCAGTGTTTTCCTGTGCTTGTTAAGGATGGGGCAGGGGGGGCAATTATCGTCTGGCAGGACAGCCGTGATAGTGATAAGAGTTATTGGGACGTTTATACACAGAAAATTAACGGGCAGGGTTCTCCGGGAGATTAGCAAGGGTTAAAAAATTTCATTTTATTTATGCGACTAGCCACCGTTTCAAGTAGAGATGCACGGCAGTGCGTCTGTGCCTTCTAAAAGGCGGGTTCAAGTTGCAAACTTGAACCCGCGAATAGTGAATGTGTATTTCACCGTCCACCCGCAATGACAATGATGTGTGAGATTTTTAATGAAACAATGCGCTAGGATGGCTGATGTATTTGTCCCCTGTACCGGCCAAACATTACCTGAAGTTTCTGGAAGATTTCTCTGACCAGAGTGGCAT
>VGXX01000118.1 GCA_016873155.1 Planctomycetota bacterium
AGAAAAACAGTGAATACGCATTGAGGGTGATTCAGGCAGCGCGGTCATCAGGTGCAGATGCAATTGTGTTGTGCGATACCAATGGAGGCAGCCTGCCTACCGAAATAGCCGGGATCGTCAGCGATGTCAGGGAAAAAATGAAGGGTGCATTATTGAGTATACACGTTCATAACGACGGTGACCTTGCCGTAGCTAATACGCTTGCCGCTGTCGACAGCGGCGTCAGGCAGGTACAGGGGACGATCAATGGGGTCGGGGAGCGCTGCGGGAACGCAGACCTGTGTTCCATTATTCCCAATCTGGTTTTGAAGAAGGGGTATCATTGTCTGGGGGACGGAGGTCTTCAGAAATTGACCGAGGTATCCCGGTATGTTTACGAGGTGGCAAATCTCCTTTTGCGCCCTAATCAGCCATTCGTCGGAACCAGCGCCTTTGCCCACAAAGGGGGATTACACGTTAATGCTGTTCAGAAAAAGAGGGAGACATACGAACACATTCCACCTGAATCGGTGGGAAACGAAAGAAAGATATTGATCTCCGAACTTTCGGGCAGTTCTACGATTCTGGCAAAGATTGAGAAATTTAACCTAACCCATGATAGTAATCTCATGAGGGCTATCCTGGAAGAGGTTCAAAATCTGGAAAACGAAGGGTATCAGTTTGAGTCAGCCGAGGCGTCCTTTGAATTGCTGGCAAGGAAGAAGATCGGTAGATACAAGAGTTTTTTTGACCTCGAAGGGTTTCGGGTAATCGTTGAGAAACGAGAAAATGGATTGCCAGTTACGGAGGCGACCGTTAAGGTAAAGGTGGATGGCGTTCAGGAACTCTCAGCAAGCGAGGGGGCAGGTCCGGTAAATGCCCTAGATTCCGCATTGCGCAAGGCTTTAGAACGGTTCTATCCCTCATTAAAAGATATGAAACTCGTAGATTATAAGGTGCGTGTAATTAATCCACGAAAAGGGACGGCGGCCAAGGTGCGGGTGATTATTGAGTCGCAGGACAAGAAAGGGGTCTGGAATACCGTCGGCGTGTCTGAAAACCTGATTGACGCGAGCTGGCACGCCCTTGTGGATAGTATTGAATATAAATTGCTGAAAGAGCAGGAATCTGAAGTCAAATAAACGTAAGATAGTGTTTTGGCTGGATCAATATTTCAGATTGAACCAGAAGTTTGAACTGTACTGTATACTTGAACTTGCGCAACGAAATCTGAACATGCCAAATATTTCGGTTCAATCGAGGACGAGTAAGCCGGACAAAAGACTGAATGGCAGCAGAGGGATGTGGAATTCTACTCCACCCCCTGCGCCCCCGCCAGCGGGGGACAGTTGGAGGTGGTATAAAATCTAAGTTTGTTCTAATAATTCCTTCAGGGTAATGGCGCTGTTGTGTTTCTCATCCCTGGCTGCATACACAAGGGTAACTACGCCCTCTTTACTTTTCTGCTTCAAGAGATAGACCGCATCGTTGTGTTGCTTGAGTTCGGTCATGTACCGTTTGCAGAACTGTTCCCATTTCGCAGGATCATGGCCGAACCATTTCCTCAGTTCAGTGCTTGGCGCTACCTCCTTAAGCCACAAAGCAACAGATGCACGTTCCTTTGTAATGCCGCGTGGCCACAACCGTTCGACCAGTATCCTGAGGCCATCCTCTTTTGCCGGCTTTTCGTAAACCCGTTTTAGTTTAATCATGTAAATCTTGTTCATCCTGTCAAATTATTCATCAAGACTAAACGGGTCGTCAGTCATCGTGCCGTGAAATTTCTCCGCATGGGTGAGGGCATCCTGACGCTGCTGGAAGACGTGGATGCGGTTATCATTGGTTTCGTTTGTGATCAGCTCACTTTCCACAAAATAGGCCATGTACGAGTCTATCTTATTACCCCTGATTTCATCGGTGACGATCACGTGATCTATCAATGTGACGTTGTTTTTGAACCATTGAGTTGCACAATAGATGGAGCAAAATTTTTTCGTCGACTTCTCCTTAAGGACGATATCAACTTCATAAATTGGGGTGACTGGAGAGCCATCATAGGCACAATGCGGATTTTTCAGGAATTTTTGGTAATATACCCCCATCAGTGCAACGATTAAAATAATAATGAGACCTATCCAAAATTTCTTTGTCATATTAAAATTAAATGTATCGTTACCATAATGATAGAAGCAAGAAAACAGAAGGCAGAGACATTGTTTCCTTTTAACAAAAGCCGCTCTGTTATAAGCCGTGCCTCTCCATTTTTGCATAGAAGCCTGAGAATACCCATCCACCCAATCGCAAAGGTGCCGATGACAAATAAACCAAGCATAATGGGGGCGTCAGGCACCATGCCGTTTCCCATAAAGCAGTAGATACAGTGGTGATAGGGAAGCTGCATGAGCTTCGGGGCGATATTTTCAATAATCGTATATATTACTACGGGAATATTAATAATTCCAATTGCATACTGACTGTAAAGGATAATCATTCTGTATTTTGGTGTTAACGATTCCCATTTTCTGGAAATACCCGTAAGTAACAGAATGATGAGAATTATATTTGATAGATAATACAGAATGAATAAAATCTTCTGAAAATTTCTTCCAAAGATAGCTTGTGGGATCATAGCCGAAGGCCGTAAAGGCACGTCAAAAAAGGTGGCACAGCAGGAGACGGTCATGAGCGGTTTCATACGGATTACGTAATACATATCCGCAATGCCATCGGCTAAGAGCACGCCGCAGACGATGAGGAGAAAGAGCAGGTTCTTCCTGGCAAGTGGCGCTGTGGGGGTGGATTTATCAACGTAATAACACAGCAGCCAGCCGCCCATGATAAAGAAAGAGATAGGTTTGATGATTTGTAAAAAGGTGACTGTGGACGGGAGAATCTGCGTAACCCCAAACATGCACATTGCACCTGGCACCTCAGATACAAAGCTCTGGAGCATGAAGTAGAACCAGGGCCATACAATCATCCGTACAGAAAGTGTTACACACGCCAATAAAAAAACCAGATACCCCTTCCGCTCGAACTTACTCTTGTCCTCTAATGGTACCGTTGTTTTAAAACTAAGGAGGGTTTTTATCGTTAATAAAAACAAAAAACCACCCAGAGAAAGAGAAAATATGGCTACAAACAACATGATAAGGGTATAGATATTAACAATCATGGTAATATTTTAACTTTTGACAGAATGACAGGATAAACAAGGTAATTCTAAAACAATTGTATCATTAACGATGATATCTGCTCTGGCGGGTTCAGGTTTGCAACCTGAACCCTATGGTGCGATACCCGATTGAACAGCCATAGCGTCTATATGCACATAAACCTTCAGGTTCAAGTTGCAAACTTGAACCCGCGTGGGTTATGGATGTTTCATTTGATATCAGAAATTGTTTCGGATTTCGATATTCTGATTTAGGATTTTACACGTTTTATTGTTTGGATATATATCTGGTTAATCCTGTCATCCTGTCTAATATCTAATCAATCCTGCCGTTTTTCATTTTGTAAACCACATCGGCAATCTTTTCGAAATGGATATCATGGGTTGCAACGAGTATGGTTGTACCTCTGGACTTTAGCTCTTTTAAACGTTCCAGCACACGCTCACTGGTTTCATCATCAATATTGGAAGTGGGTTCGTCTGCAATGATAATTTCAGGATTATTTACCAGCGCCCGCGCAATCGCTACCCGCTGCTGCTGCCCGCCGCTGAGTTCTTCCGGGCTATGGTCCAACCTGTCGCCGAGTTCCATTTTTTCTAAAAGTATTTTAGCCCTTTCGAAACGTTTTTTGGGACTGATACCTACCGGAATGAGGGGATAAGACACATTTTCCCAACTCGTGAGCCTTGGGATAAGATGAAAGTCCTGAAAGATAAAACCGATCTTTTCACGCCGTAATCTTGAAAGTGCGATATCCGAAAATAAGGTAATATCTTCGCCGTTCATGAATACCTTGCCGTTTGTGGGTCTGTCCAGGGTGCCGAGAATATTCAGCAGGGTGGTTTTCCCTGAGCCAGACGGCCCGTGCAATACCACACAGCTATTCTTTGGAATATGTAAGCTGATGTCCTGTATGGCACACACTTCATGTCGAGTATGACAGTGGTACGATTTACAAAGTCCTTCTGTTCTTATAATTGATTTCATAGTTACACAATATCAAACGAAACTCTCATAAACCCTTGGTACACAAAGAATGTATCACCCTCCCTTGATCCCTCCCATCAATGGAGGAAAAGTTCCCTCGCCCCTTGTGGGAGAGGGTTAAGGGGATTCTTGGAGGATACTATTAAATTTTATAACCACCCCAGTCCCCTCCTTCGCAAGGAGGGGATTGAGGGGTGGTTTTATTAAGCAGATTCCTTATTTCATCGATACAACCGGCGACTCGGTTGATGCCCTCCACGAAGAATAAATACTGCCGACCATGGTTAATAGAAAGGCAAAGAAAAAGCTCAGCATGCAGGGTAAAGGAAGAAACCTTGCAGGCAGGGTGAATTTCGGTAACATCGTTATCTCTGCAACAAAGAATTGGGCAATGAATATGCCATTAAACCCCTTGACCCATAGAATGGATAATAGTATAGCAATGGTAGCGCCCAGCAAACTGATGAGTAATTGCTCAAAGGAAATCACTTCTAAAACCTCCAGGGTATTCCATCCCGTAGCCTTCATGATACCGATTTCCTTTTTCCGCTCGGATAATCCGAAACCGGAGGCTACCAGGATTGCAGGCACGCCCAGGGACAAGGCTACGAGATATAATGCGCTAAAAATACCTTCCTTGAGCATAAACCCCTTTTTAAAGTACAGCTCTACCGTATGTTTGTCCTGCAACCTGTAAGGCTCGTTCTGGAGGATATCATACAAATCCGTAGCAATCTCAGAATTGTGTCCCGGCAGGCTGTGAATTTGTATGTCTGTAGCAACATCCTGCTTCCCAAAAAGTTCCCCGGCATCCTTGAAGGACATGAGTATCATCGAAGACCCCCAGATGCTGGATGCTGAGGAAAAAAATCCCACAACGGTAAAGGTCTTGCGCTGTTGTCCACGCATGCTGAACTGGTCGCCGGTGTTTAAGTGGAAATGCCCTGCCAGTTCATGTCCCACAACAACCTCATTTGGATTTTCAAATATTTTGCCTGAAATACAGGAGATGGACTCCGGCAGGTCTTCTTTATTGACGCCAACAATGACTGCCAGTTTATTTTGCACAAAAGCCCGTCCGATGATGCGCGGTATTGCCTTTGTTACCCCAAAAATCTTTTTAATCTCATCCAGATATTTTAGGGGAATGGCTGCATTCCTGCCGAATTCGTCAAAGGTCAGATAGAGGTCTGCGCCTGCTTTAACAGAGGTGAGGGATTGTGCCCTTATGCCTTCCGAAATGGCAATGGCGGTAATAAATGGTGAGAGGATGGCTATAATGCAAAGGCAGACGACAATCGTCTTTGTCCTGTGACGTAACAAATTCTCCGTTGCCAGAAAGAATAGATTTAAATGTTTATTCACTGTTCGAAACCAAAATTATACGTACGCAATTCAGACATGCCATAAAGGCCCACAGACACTAAGTATTACTTCGTGCCTTTGCGACTTTGTGGCAAAATTTTAGTCCCATTATATCGAAAACGTCTTTGAGTATTCAACGTAATTATGCCGATTTTGGCTTGACATGCGCTCTGCCATAAGTATAGTATGCTAAAAGATGTGGAATGAAATAAAATAACTGTAGGAGGGATAGAAATGGGTATTGCAAATGCAAAAGTTTCCTTGAAAAACCCGAGAAAACCAGAACTAAATCCTATCGAGTCTGATGCGCTGGCCGATTCAGGCGCGGTGCATCTTTGTATTCCTGATCACATTAAAATCCAGCTTGAGTTGGATGAAATTGATAAGAAAGAAGTAACTTTGGCAGACGGCAGCCGAAAACTTGTTTCTTACGTCGGTCCAATTGAGATTCGTTTCAAAAACCGGGTTGGTTTTGCAGGGGCGTTAGTAATGGGCGACCAGGTTTTGCTTGGAGCGATACCGATGGAAGATATGGATTTGGTTATCATCCCAAAAACCAGAACGATTGACGTTAATCCCAGCAGCCCCAATATTGCAACGTCAATTGCCAAGTAAGTGGTGTAGGGTGGATTAAGGCGTTGCCTTTTACGCCGAATCCACCTTCTTCTTTCAAACGACCGGATCGGCGGATTCGCTTCGCTTAATCCACCCTACTCAACTTGAGGAATCCCCCTGAGGGGGGGTACAAAGTCCCCCTTAATAAAGGGGGTGAGGGGGTTGTTTTTAATCGGCATTTGATTCGTATGAAAATTCGCTGACAAACCCAACCTAAATTTACCTTTTTGGTAGTGTGATTTTATCGGGTTAACTCAACCAACGCTGAAATCTCTATATTTAAAACTTTGCAATTATATCGAAAACATCTTCACGTATTCAAGTAATTATGCTGATTTTGGTTTGACATCTATATATTTTACGAGATAGTATGCTGAGAATTGTAGAATGAAGATAAAATTGATAAAAAATGCTTATTTACTTAAATCTAGTTGGCCGTTGGCCTACTAATAATTCCCCTATATGTCAAGGTCTGATGAAGCACAAGTTGTTCTACAAGACGGTAGAATATTTTCCCTACGTACCTTGACTTTCTCCGATTAAATCGAAAGGTGAATTCATCAAGATATTGTTGTAGATGTTTTTGTCCAACCCTTCCTTGATGAGTTGCGCCAAGCCAACGTTTTAACAACGATGCAATCAGATGAACATGTGGAAAAATATTTACAGCCAGCTTTTCGTCTCCGGCGGTATGGGTAACTTGATGCTGAAATTCTCTATTTCCCAACTCGCTGTAGCCTTTCCAGCCATCAGTATGGACAATACTACCTTTCTCTACATAATCTGTAATAAAATTTACGAGACTCATACCAGAAGCATCGGGTATATGACGCAAACGAACCCTTCCGAGGTTTTGTCCATTAACCTCAACAGCAATCGCGACAAGAGACTTTCCCACAAGTTTACGACCTCTTACATCTTCTTCATTACCACCAATGTAAGTTTCATCAACTTCTATGATTCCACTCAACCTCTCACGTCCGATCCGAACCATTGCCTGATGCAACTTCTGAAGCATGAGCCACGCAGTCTTGTAACTTCCGAGTCCGAGTTCCCGCTGGAGATTGCTCGCACTGAAGCCGGTTTTCTGTGTACAAACCAACCACATAGCAAGAAACCATTTCTTCAATGGGACACGAGAATTGTGCAATATCGTTCCTGCTGTTGGAGAAGTTTGTCGATGACACAAACTACAGTAAACCGTTCCCCGTGCTGTATTCCAACCTTTTCCCCCTCCACACGCCGGACAGACGAAATTCACAGGCCATCGAACCCTCAGAATATAGGTTCGGCAAGCTTCTTCTGTAGAAAACTTGTCCATAAACTCAACAATGTTGCGGGGAAATTCCTTGTCCAATGCCGTTATCCTCCACCAAATCTATTTGGTAGAGTATATCAAAGACGGCTACTAGAGCAAAGTAAATAAGCATTTTGATAAAATTAGAAGAATCTCTCCGTAAAAGTATGGAAGAACTAAAAAAAAGGAATAAATATTTTGCAGAACTTGTTGGTGGTGAAGAAAAAGTTGAAATGAGAATAACAGTTGGTTCTAAATGATCTATTATCATTTCTATCCAAGTACTTCGGAAATAAGTCAAGTAGGATGGGTTAAGAAAAGCGCACCCATCATTTCCATGATTTGTTGGGTGCGCTCCGCTTCACCCAACCTACCAAAAGGCAATCCATCTGACCGTAAAAAGTGAGTCGGCTGATTTTGAACGGTTAGCAGGTAAAATCTTTTATTCAGAAAGAATTGAGGACAGGCGCTATTTGTTTGTGCTTTTGTTTCTTCGGCCTGCCTCTTGGTAAGACGCCCTATGCGGGTTCAAGTTTATAACTTGAACCCCACTTTTTATACGATTGAGTTCGTCATCGTTTTCACCTGCCTGGGCGTATCCGCACTCAGCCAGGTAGAGTCTATTATCGTTCGACTGAGCGCTCACGACGAAGTCCAAATAAACTCATGGGTTCAGGTTGCAAACCAGAACCCGCCGGAAACCCCGTTCGCTGAAGACAACCATAGAGCGGCGTAGCCGCAGCCAAAATAGAATATTTAGCAGTAAAACAGGTAAAGTCCCAAGTCCGAATATCGAAACTAACCCAAATGATCGAAATTCCCCTATACACTATTTTGTGATGTCCTTTCATTCCCTGATTACTTGTAAACGATCAGCAGGTCTCTCACTTCAACACAGTCTCTTGTCTTAACCAGAACCTGGCCGATTTCACCGTCGTGTTCGGCATAAATGGTTGCCTCCATCTTCATTGCCTCCATGATTAAAAGCGGAGCATTTTGGGCCACTTTATCACCGGCTGCCACTTTTACATTAACAATCATGCCCGGCATGGGCGCGCCGACGTGTTTGATGTTTCCTTCTTCTGCCTGAGGACGCTTGATTATGGTGGCGGCAACCTTGCGATTGGCAATAACTATTTCACGCGGCTGGCCGTTCAGCTCGAAGAAGACGGTACAGTTTCCTTCGTCGTTTGGCGGGCTTATGGCGACCAGTTTGAAAATTAAAGTCTTACCTTCTTCGATGTCAATGGTGACTTCTTCGTTCATGGGCAGGCCATAGAAGAATACATCCGTGGGAATGACAGAGACGTCATCGTATTTCTTTCTGTGCTCAGCGTACTTGATGAATACATCGGGATACATCAGGTAGGACATAAGTTCTTCATTGGTGATAGGTCTGGAGATTCGTTCCTCAACTGTTAATTTGATTTTGTCAAGGTCCACAGGCGGAAGGTTAGCGCCCGGTCTTTCAGTGGAAGCAGTCGCCCCTCGCAATAGTTTATCCTGGACGTCTTTAGGGAAACCTCCGGTTGGCTGGCCAAGACGGCCTTCGAAGAACTCTATGACAGAGGTAGGGAAGGAAATGTTCCTGTCGCTGTGAACGATATCCTGAGCCTTGATGTTATTTGTCACCAGAAAGAGCGTCAGGTCCCCGACAACCTTTGAAGAGGGAGTAACCTTCACAATATCTCCGAAGAGATGGTTGACGTCCGCATAAACGTCAGTGATCTCATGCCATCGGTGCGCCAGCCCCATAGAATGCGCCTGCTGGAAGAGGTTGGTAAACTGCCCGCCGGGAATTTCGTGATGGTACACCTCGGCAGTGCTCGACTTTTGAATGGACTCAAATGGCGCGTAATACTCCCGGACTACTTCCCAGTAATCGGAGAGCAACCCAAGGGCTTTGAAGTCCATACCCGTATCGCGTTCGTGGAATCGCATCATTTCCACGAGAGTATTGAGATTGGGTTGAGATGTTAGTCCTGAAAGGGGACTCAGGGCGGCATCCACGATATCCACACCAGCTTCCGCTGCCTTGACGAGAGTGGCAATCTGGCCGCCTGATGTGTCGTGGGTGTGAAGATGTACAGGGATCTTCAACTCTGACTTCAAGGCGCTCACCAATTGATAGGCGGCATAGGGCTTCAAAAGACCGGCCATATCCTTGATCGCCAGAATATGAGCGCCGTGGCGTTCCAGTTCCTTTGCCATTTTTATGTAATAGTCCAGCGTATACTTTGTCCGTTTCGGATCCAAAATATCTCCGGTATAGCATATAGCAGCTTCGCACAGGGCATTGGTTTCCAGAACGGCATCCATCGCCACTTTCATGTTGGTAACCCAGTTCAGAGAGTCAAAGACACGGAATATATCTATACCGCTTTCTGCCGCCTGTTTAATAAACGCCTTGACGACATTGTCGGGGTAATTGGTATAACCAACGCCATTGGAGGCCCTGAGCAGCATCTGGAAGAGTATATTGGGCGCAAGACTGCGCATAGAGCGCAGTCGTTCCCAGGGACATTCCATGAGAAATCTCATGGTGGTGTCAAAGGTTGCCCCGCCCCACATCTCAAGCGAAAAGAAATCAGCATGGTTTCTGGAATAGACTTCGATTATTTTCAGCATGTCTATAGTTCTCATCCGGGTGGCCAACAGTGACTGATGCGCATCGCGGAAAGTCGTGTCCGTTAACAGCAGTTTTTTCTCTTTGAGGATATACTGAATGAATTTTTTAGGCCCCATTTCCAGAAGGAGGTCACGACTGCCTTTGTGTCTGGGATTTTTATGGTCAACAGCCGGAACCGGCGCTTT
>VGXX01000119.1 GCA_016873155.1 Planctomycetota bacterium
ATACCGGCGCATATCCTCTGTTACCTGCTCGGACAGGCCGAGAGACTGCTTTGGAAATAATGCAAATTTGTTTTTGAATTTATCCTTGTAAGTCATGTATGAAATAGAATACACCGAGAATATATGTAGAGGTGAGATGTGAAGACAGCAAAGCTTTTCAAAAACGGTCAGAGCCAGGCTGTGCGATTGCCGAAAGAGTTCAGATTCGAAGGCGAACATGTGTTTGTTAAGAAAGAAGGAAACATAGTTCTCCTTATTCCTGAAAAAAAGACCTGGGACACACTTATTAAAAGTCTCGGGAAATTTTCTCATGATTTTATGAGCGAAAGAACTCAGCCTGAAACGCAGAAGCGTATGGTCTAATCCGTTCGCAACTTGAAAAGACCGGTAAACCTATCGGCTCTCTGGATACATTGATTGGTGCGCATGCCCTGTGTCTCGGCGTTACCCTTGTTACGAACAATGTCAGGGAATTTAAGCGTATAAAGAGTTTAAAGGTTGTGGACTGGACGGCCTGAGGATTAAGGATTATGACACAAAGCAACTGTAGCGCCGATCCCTTGAGGTCGGCCATGGCTTCAATGATGGAAGGTGATTAATTTGATTGATTGTTTTCGGCAGTCGGGGGGCAAAAAGCCAATCATTCGCAAACAGGATTTTTTCTCAAACGAGTTTTCTATGGATATATTAGTTCTCAAGATAAATATTTTATGTGTTGCCACCGAGTGTAATTAATTTGTATAATTGGGCACTAAATCAGGTACTGAAAGGAGTCAGAAATATGAACACTATTGCAGCACAAGATATTAAAAGACGGGGAATAGGCGCAGTTGAAGACGCCTTGAAAAAAGGTCCTGTCCATGTGATCAAAAACAATCAGCCCCAGTATGTTGTGCTTTCCGAGAAACGCTATCGGGAATTGATTGAAGCGGAAGATGAGGCATATATTGCCCGCGTGCGTGTGTCGCTTGAGGATGTAAAGGCAGGCAGGGTAAAAAGGGGCACTGCCGAAGAACTGATCAGGGAGCTGGGGCTCGAAGATTGAGCATGTACCGGTTAGTATGGACTGCCCATTTCACGCGCTCAGCGGAAAAGTTCAAAAAGCGCCATCCTGAACTGAAAACAAAACTTGCCAGTGTCCTGCGCGATCTCGAAAAAGACCCTTTTCAACCCCATCTGAAATACCATCGTCTCGGCGGAAAACTTGAAGGCATTCAGGCTGTAAGCATAACTGACAAATATAGAATATCTTTGACGATTGTCATTGCTGAAAAAGAGATAACCCTTCTTGATATCGGTACGCATGATGAAATATACAGATAAAAGTAACAAGTGCATACACAAAGTCGTCACGGGCAAGAAAAAACGTGAGATTAAGTTTGCTTTGACGATAGAAGAGGATTAAGTTGATTTGTTGTTATGGCAGTCTGAAATGGTAAACATGCCCTTTTGACATACCTTGTTAAATCTGCTATCATCGGGCCAAAACGGTAATCACGGGAGACTGGATATGGTACGTACTCAAATTCAATTTGAAGAGCAGGGCTTTCATTGCATTCCTTAAATACTTGATTTAGTATTTTTCAACAGAAATTTGTCATCGAATCTTATCCGATAGGTATAAGAGCGGAGCGGTATACCGTATCTTTGAATTTAGAGATAGTTCTTTATCATACTTGTATCAAAGGTAAAAAATGATTTATGCAAAAAGTGTGCTTGGAAACGAATGTCCCGTAGTTAGAAATATTTTGTTAACCAGGCAAACTAATGATAATCACAAACCAATATTATGACACCATCAGCTTCTAATGACTCAATGGAGATAGGATATGCCAATAAATATCATTCGTGGAACAAATAACAAACCCGTAGCCAGCGATGTCCTAATCAACATTTTCAGAGAGAAAGTTGGTTTGGCAGGACAACTGTTTGTGGGATATCCGATTATCGGCACTCCTGAAGGGAGGCTCTCAATCGATGCCTTGTGGCTTACTCCTGAAAAGGGTTTAATCATTTTTGATCTGGTTGAAGGAAGAGATATGTTAAGTTGGGAGGACCGCCAGGATCAAGCGGCTAACTTATTGGAAGCAAAGCTGAAAGCACACCGTGAGTTAGTGATTCGTCGCGATCTTATGGTCCCCATCCACACAATCACTTTCGTGCCTGCCGTGCATGATTTGCCAACAAGTCGAAACTATCTTATAGCGAACAAAGATAGCATCGAAAGAATTCTTGATAGATTAAAGAAATGGGAGCCAGAAAATAGAGACCTCTTCGAGAAGACTTTATCTGTTATTCAGAGTATATCCACAATTAGAAAAAGCCGAACGAAAAGAATAGTGGAAAAAGAAAATTCGCGTGGAACAAAACTGAAATGTCTGGAAGATTCCATTGCGACGTTGGACGCCCAACAGGGTAATGCTGTCGTAGAGACTGTGGACGGAGTGCAGCGTATACGAGGTTTAGCTGGGTCCGGCAAGACAATAGTCCTTGCCTTGAAGGCAGCCTATTTACATGCTCAGCATCCTGAATGGCGTATAGCAGTAACTTTTCACACCCGCTCCCTTAAAGGACAATTTCGTCGACTCATAAACACGTTCTGTATCGAACAAACTGGTGAAGAACCTGATTGGGACAATGTTCGCGTAATCAATGCGTGGGGTGCTCCTGGACATACCGAGCGAGATGGGATTTACTATGAATTTTGTCGGGTACATGAATTGCCTTATTACGATTTTCGTGCGGCAAGAAGTCACGTAATAGGGAGAGAGTTCGAATGGGCATGCGAAGAAGCTCTGAAAACCACCTCTAAACTAATAAGCCAGTATAACGCTATTTTAGTTGATGAGGCACAGGATTTCCCTACTGCATTCCTTCGCCTTTGCTATGAGTTTTTGGATACAAAGAAACGATTAGTGTACGCCTATGACGAATTGCAGAGTTTGTCAGGCGAATCTTTACCTTCTCCTGAAGACATCTTTGGTAAGGGTGCCGATGATAAACCTCGTGTTAGATTTGATCAGCCGACATCGGGACATGCACAAAAGGATATCATCTTGCCAAAATGTTATCGAAATTCTCGACCGGTTTTAGTGACTGCTCATGCTTTAGGTTTTGGAATATATAGGAAACATCCAGAAAACATGACAACTGGCTTGGTGCAAATGTTCGATCATCCAAATTTGTGGGAAGAAGTAGGGTATATTGTTAAGGCTGGCCGCCTATTAGAAAATATAGAAGTCACTCTGGCTCGTAATGAAGAAACCAGCCCGAAATTTCTGGAAGACCATTCGCCTATCGATGATTTGATTAAGTTCGAAAGGTTCGATTCGGAAGAGGAACAAAACGATTGGTTAGTCGAAAAGATACGCAAGAATATCGAGGAGGAGGAACTTCGTCATGATGATATCGTAGTAATCAATCCAGATCCATTGACAACAAGAAAAAAGGTGGGGCCTATTCGCAAAAGATTGTATGAGATTGGAATTAATTCCCATCTGGCTGGTGTCGACACAGAGCCAGACATCTTTTTTCGAGAAGGTGTTAAATCGGTCACTTTCACAGGTATTTATCGTGCGAAAGGCAATGAAGCCGGCATGGTCTATATTGTCAATGCACAGGACTGCCACTCTGCCACACGGAATTTGTCTAGTATACGAAACCGCCTATTCACTGCCATAACACGCAGCAAAGCATGGGTTAGGGTCTTGGGTGTCGGTAAAGCAATGGATAAGCTTATCGAAGAGTTCAATAGACTCAAGCAAAAGAATTTCGAGCTAAATTTCAGGTATCCAACCAAGGAAGAAAGAAAGAAACTACGAATCATCCACAGGGACATGAGTGCAGAAGAACAAAAAAATTTAGATGAGCGGAAAAGGGGATTGGCGGGACTCATTGAAGATCTGGAGGCTGGCGTGATCGATCCTGAAGACTTTGATAAAGACACAATCCAGAAACTTGAAGATTTGCTTAGGAAAAATAAATAAATGCCATGACAACCTTAAGAGATACAAGAAATCAGATAAACAAACTTGTAGAAGCGTTAATCGAGTTTGGCCTATCCATCGATCAGAATTTTCCTTTCGAAAGACACGCACCTGCTGGTTTGGTAGAGATTACTTTTCCTGCCTCAGAACGGATCTCCGTTGCGTTTAAAGACGCATCGTATGTCGAAATCTATAAATGTTTGGTTGCAGAGCGAGCTTTTTTAGTCAGATTGCTCGATGGAGCAATCATCCAAATGATGTATATTTTCAAGGGAGAAAAGCTGGAACGCCACCGGCTTGCATTTTTTCCTTCACCTGACCTTGAAGAGTTCCAAAACAACCCTGAAATATATCTGCAAGACGAAATCTATGCCGATATCATCGCTAAGAATATTGTCCCCTTTCCTTTTCGCTTCGACTTCGATACAAGAAAGGAAACTCATGAAGAGTTGGTTCATCCAAAGTCTCATCTTACGCTTGGACAATATAAGAATTGTCGGATTCCTGTAACGGCACCGGTGACCCCTTTTTGGTTCATTGATTTTATACTCAGAAACTTTTATAACACCGCATTCAATCGATTTACAGATAGCCTTCCTCAATTTAAAAATTTGTTTGATGACTCAGTACTTCCCTCCGAACGGGCTATTGTACATGTGTCAATTCCGAAGACTTTTAAGTAGTGAGTAATTGTAACGGATGATTGGTGTCGTGGTTTGCAATGAACGAAAGATGTGCTTTCTTGCAAATGAACGGCTAGACTTTGCATTTGAGATAACCCTTGCGCGTCGTACTTTTGCACCCTGGATACAAGGGATCAAGCAAACGGGCTATATTTTTCACCTTGTCTTTCTCTGGCTTCCCAATGAGGAGTTTACAATAGCACGGGTAGCTGAAAGGCTCCGGATTGGCAGACATAATGGACCTGAAGAAACGATAAGAAGGCGATATACAAAAGGCATGAGGAATTTTTTCAGCCTTTACAAGCCACAGGCTGATACTTGGAGACTGTACAATAATTCATATCCATCAGGCCCTGAATTGATTGCAACAGGAGAAAAGACCGAAGAAAAAGTTTATAATGCGGATTTGTGGAATACCATTAGAGAAAGATTATGAGTAAAACAAAAAAGAATATTGATGAATATTTTTACGATGGCAGTGAAATAGACAAAGCTTTACAACGAGCTGTAAAAGAAGCGCTCTTAAAGCACAAAATAGCGGGCAATCCCGTTGCGTCATGGAAAGACGGAAAGGTTGTTTGTATCCAGCCCGAAGATATTCCTATTGAGTGAGGAATGGAGGAATGAGGGTCGCGTCTTAAATATTAAGTATTCATAGGGGGAGGGAAGGTTTTCATCTCCCTTCCCTCCTAACTGTACAGACGAATCTCCAGCATTGTAATGCCGACAAAAAAGGCATTCCAGCATGTTGTCAAGCAACACTCGCTGAGGATTCTTGTACTTGTCTTACTCCCTGATCATACCTGCTTGCGCGCAGACAAGTCCTTTGTATTTGGACATTTGATGTAAAAGTAGGGCATGAATAATTTGATTTGTTGGGTTTCGCTTTACTCTACCCAACCTACACAACTGTTAATGCAGTACTACGGATAGACAAGGATTTGATTGGTACGAGACTTGTGTTGGAGATGCGTCATGAAAACCGAATATAACAAAATATACGCGAAATTATACCAAATTTACAAAAAGTACCAGAAGGCATACAAACACAACCCGGACTCACATCAAATGTGTTGTATGTGGTCAACGGTCAATCCCCCTGATACAATCGAAGATACCAAACAGATCCGTGATATAGAAAAGGCCTTTGACATATGTTTAAATGAAATGGAAGCATTAGAGCTTTATGATATGAATTTAGATGAGGCCGCAAAAAGAATACTTGAGATGAAAGAGGGAAAAAGTAGCAATTGAGATTTCTCAAATAGCGGGTAGAGTGGATTAAGGCGATTGTCTTGTATCGCGGTATCCACCATTTACTTCTTCCCTTTTCATTACGTCGTTTGTGCTTTTGCGGTGTTATTGTTTTTGGTGGATGCGCTTCGCCTCATCCACCCTTGTATAATGAACAAACTTGAATAGGGTTTAGCCAAAAACAAGTTGTTTTCGGCTGGGCCCATAGGAGAAAAACACCCTTGAGCAAATCCCTTACAAAAAAAGAATTTATACAAAAGCTTGCAATGAAAATGAACGCGGATGAAAAAACGGCCTCTGACTGGGTGGATGGTGTAACCGATTCGCTCTATGAAACCTTTAAGGAAGGGCAAGGCGTTTCCCTGACGGGATTGGGGAGTTTTTATCTGGATTTTAGGGGGCATTCGTGCGCATTCAAATTCAATCCGAGCCAGAAATTAAAAAAATTACTTGGATGGTCATCTACCTATACCGGAGAGATATGATATCGCTTGATAGATCTCGTAGTAAGCACATACATTATCACGGAAGGCATAAGAAAAATGAAGAAATCCCTGATTATTTACGAAGAAGAAACTCAATTGTATGCTCGATTCGACCATCCAAAATGTCGGGAAGGTCTCTCTTATCAAGCAAAAATGAGAATCATGGACACCGGCAAGTTACCGGTAGAATTAACGCTGACTTTTAACGGTATTTACCCCTATGGGGCGCCCATGCCGCCGGAAGAGCATGAAATAAAGGCGACTTTGATTATGGATTTATACTCAAAGGTACTGAGATGGTTTAGAAAGTATGGTTATGAAGTAACGTAATGTGCATATAAATACTTACTCAAATGGAAATTAAGTGGTTGTGCACCCTGTGGGGTATGAATCGGCCTTACCTTGAGGACAACCTCAAGGTAATCAATGATGCCGGGTTTGAAGGGGTTGAAATGATGGTTCCTGGAGACAGCGCCGGGAGAAACAGGCTTGGCGTCCTGCTCAATAAGATTGGGATGGATTTGGTTGCTCAGGTCAGGGCAGAAGGGGCAACCGCTGACGTGCAAATAAAATCCCTGGAAAAAGGGCTAGACAAAGCCGCTGAGTTGAATCCCGTGCTTGTGAACGTCCATTGCGGCAAGGATTTCTGGCATTTTCAGGAAAACAGAAGGGTGATTGCAAGCGCCCAAGGTTTTGCCGCCGAATGCGGGATAAAGGTGCTGCATGAGACGCACCGTGGCAGGGCGACCTTTTGTACGACGGTGACCATGGATATCATTGAGGCCGTGCCGGAGATACGATTCACTGCGGATTTTTCACACTGGTGCTGCGTACACAATTCCCTGCTTCAGGATCAGCACGATGCTGTTAGTCGCGTTATTGAACGGGCCGATTACATTCATGCAAGGGTCGGCTGCGCAATCTCTCCGCAGATTACCGATCCAAGAGCACCGGAGTGGAAAGAAGCCGTTGAGGCGCATATACGGTGGTGGAAAAAGATAGCGGAACGTCACAAAAAGAACCACGCAGAATATTTACCGATATGTTCAGAGTTTGGTCCGCCTCCATATATGGCTACCCTCCCCTTTACCGGAAAACCCATTGCCGATGCGTGGGAGATAAACTGCTACATGAAGGATATGCTTAAAGAGCGGTTAGGTCGTTTGATGAAATCGTAATGGTGTGACAATAATTAACATAAACATCTTACCGTACTCTTTCTTAAACAAAGTTGACGAAGAACACGGACAAACAAGTTTGTCCGTGCCACCCCTTATGCAATAGACGGAAAAATATGTTCATGTTATTTTATGTCAAGCCCTTTACCCTGACGTCTGGAAAAATAACATCATGTTTTACTTCTGATAATTTGAATAAATCTTCTTTGCCCTGTCTGTTAATTGTTTCGACTCGTCTTTCCTTCCGGTTTTCTCATAAAATTCTGCCATGTTTTCCAGTACGGTTGCAATTAACGGGTGGTCTTTGCCATATTCTTTTTCATATATTTCAAGCGCCTTTTTATAAAAGGTCTCAGCGGTAGTATTGTCACCCTGGTAGTGATAAAGCGTTGCCAGGTTGTTTATTGCAGAGGCAAGGTCGGGGTGCTCTAAGCCTAGTGCTTTTTCTTCAATGGTCAGGGCTCTTTTGTAAAGCGGTATAGCTTCTGCATATTTCTTCTGGTCCTGATAAAGCTCCCCTAATCTGTTCAGGACGTCAACAACACCGGGATGATCCGGGCCAAGCGCTTTCTCATAGATACCGAGAGATTGTTTGTAAAACGGCTCTGCCTCGGCGTATTTGTCCTGAAGGAAAAAGTTTTCTCCAATCTCGTACAATACCCTGGCAGCGGATGGATGATCTGCGCCAAGTGATTCCTTGTAAATAGCGAGTGACTGATGAAAGAGCGGTTCGGCTTCGGCATATCTGCTATAGGTGCGATACAGTACTCCCAACAGGCTCATTGAATCGGCAATGCGGCTATCGCCTGCGGGAAAGGTTTTCTTCGCTGCCTTTAATGCCTCTTCTCCCGCTTTTATAGCATCCGCATATCTCTTCTTTTGTAAAAGCGAGGTGGTCTTATCATTGAGTTCCTTCCAGGAGTTTTCTTGTGTGTATGCGGGCAGGGCGCAGGCGCAGGACAGAACAAACACAAAAAAGGCTTTTATGCCATATTGGTAAAGAGGTTTCATACGGCTTACGAATGCGGTCATTTCAAAAAATCCCCCAAGTAATGTTGAATGGTATTATCTGTTTCATTTTTCATATAATTGTCGTAATATTATAACGAATCTATGGCACAATGACTACTGACGATTTGTAATATTTGGTATTGTAGGTTGGGTTGAATGAAATGAAACCCAACGATTTGCTATTGGACTTTGTTTATCTGTTGGAGGAGATGATGTTATTGAGGAAGGCGTTTATAACATATTTTTCACAACCCACTACCTCCCCCTGTCCCCCTCCAGAGGGGGATAAAGGGGAAGGAAGGGGGATTTGGTTGCTGCTTTGCAGCGTTATATTATTTTGCACGGTTTCCAATAGCTTTGCAGGGGGAGACCCGGTGAAAGGTGAAGAAAAGGAAAAAAGTGAACTGGCTGTGCTTATGATTGAAATAGATAAGGATTATAAGGTTTTGGAAAGGCTTTCCACCTACTTCACCTTTGAAGAAGTTGAAAAAGAACAGAAGGTTTACGGCGATGCAAGCGCAAATCTCATGGCGCTCTGTAAGACCGCTACAACAAATTTTGCGAGACCGGACGACGATAAATATCAGGAACTTAACCATGCGATGCTGATGGCATCTGAAAATATAGACGGCGTTTTTAAGAATAAGAATATAGGGATTACGTTAGAAGATGTCTTATGGCAAGTCGGGCTATTGCGGCAGACGTGCGCCGACTGCCACAAACACCTGGATATAAAGCTTGGAACCGGCAAGCAGGGTAAATAACTATGGCAATAAAAGCAACCGTATGTGGAAAAAGATACATGCCGATCTTGGTCGTTTCAAAAACCTGTCGGTAGTAAACCTGCCAACGGAAGCCATACACGAAATGGCCGCGTTGTCCCAACGAACGATGGATTTTCCGTGTACCGTCCAGGAGGGAGAAGTGTGGGTATCAGGCGCGGAAAAAACCGTCAAGATTTGTCCGATAAGGTGGAAAGAACAAGAAGGATGAATAGCATGATTTATCTGCTTTTGTCATGCCCGAATGTCTTTGTCGGGATCTATGTCTTTACAATCGCTGGATTCCCGCGAAATACATGCGGGAATGACATACTTTAATAGTAGGCTGATTAAACAAAAATGAAAATTTGGTTTTTGTATGTGATACGATGTAAAAATGGAAGATTATATACAGGCATTACCACTGACGTGGAAAGAAGATTTGCAGAACACAGGAGCAACGGCAAAAAAAGTGCAAAATGTTTAAGGGGGAAAGTTCCATTAACGCTGGTGATGAAAAAGAAGATTGGAAGCAGGAGTATGGCGTTAAAGATTGAAGCAAAGGTAAAAAAACTATCAAAGATCAAAAAAGAGATGTTCGTGGAGGGGAAAATTCATATAAAGGTATGAGCAACAATAAAACGAGAGATCAAATAGAAGACAAATACAAATGGGATTTGTCTGTTTTGTATGCATCGGCTGATTATTGGGAGGAAGACTACCGGAAGGTAGAAAAAGAACTTCCCCTGCTCCTGGAGTTTAAAGGCTCTCTTGCTGATTCCGGGAAACTCGG
>VGXX01000120.1 GCA_016873155.1 Planctomycetota bacterium
CATCCGAACGCTCATACAGGAGATAAAGCCGTTCCCGTGCGGCATTCAGCAGGAAGTAAAAGAGTAACCGTTCTTCCTCGAATCCTCTAAGCTTTTCCGGAATGATGTTCCCAAGTGTCTCCGAAAGCTTGCGGCGGATGTGGTCTCTCATAAACGGCTCTTCGGAAATAGCGCGGGGAAACACCTTTTCATTAAGACCCAGGACAAACAAGACACGAAATGGAATGCCTCTTGCCGACATGGCATCCAGCGCCCTCACCCCTCTGCCGTTCTCCAGACCCACAGGCAACCCTTCCTGCCGGCATGCATCCAGGAATGTCTCCACAAATTGATCCTGAGTTACCTCTTCATTCAGGCAGTCCAGGGTGCAAAGCGTTTGCAATAATCCCCCTATTTTGTTCATTATCAATAGGTCTCTTTTTTGATCATCAGGACTTATGCCTTCAGAAGGAATGGTAATATAACTCCTGAGAAAATTGGCTATACTGCAACTCATAGCCAACCATGATGCCTTTTCAGGGATAGAAGACAGGTCGGTTGATAATTTACTCAAAATATTTGTGAGATATTCAGTCTGTTTTTCTGGGATGCGGACACGCCTTCCTGTTTCTTCATCATCTGAAAACAGGGTTTTCACCCTCTCTTTATCCCCCCCTTCGCAAGGGGGGGCTGGAGGGGTAGTTTCATCTTTTTCTATGACATCTTCTGACATATCTGTTTCATCCAATCCAAGTAAGTCCTGCTGCGCAGACTTTGCCTGTTCAAGCCTCGTTAACCAGCACTCAATACCGCCCCGAATGCCCAATCTCCGGCTCAGGATGTCCCAGAGATCAGGACGCGGCGTAACTTCTTTATGATCAAACGCTGGCATCTTGAAGTAAGGCGAATTCAGCAATTCAATAACCATGGGACGGTAAAAATCTTCTCGTTTCAGAAGGAGTATTTGCCGGATAATTTTTACCAAGGGGTATCTTTCCAGAGGTTCATGCGTACTGGTTGTAAACGGAATATAATTTTCCTGAAATATTTTGCTGATGGCTTCGGCGTAAGGTTCGAGAGTCCTTGCTACCACGCCAATCTCATCCATCTTATAACCTGCCTCTGCTAATTTCAGTATTTCTTTGGCAATCGTCCATACCTCGTCCCTTTTGCCGGAGGCGTTAATGATGCGCATGTTCGAAATAAGATTCGTGTTACAAGTTGTGTGTTGAGAGTTGGAAGTTGTAAGTGGTGTGTTTAACTCTTGCTCCATAACCCGCAATCCGCAATCTGCTGTAGAGGTATCTTCGGATTCTGAATCCATTAAGCAAGAAAATCCTGTAACTGGGGGTAGTTCCTCTACATCACGTGCCATCCCCAATATAAATGACTCGAAAAAGGGCTTTACGTATGCAAAGGACGGATGTTTCTTTTGATAAGGGATAAACAGTGTCGTAGGAAGATGCCTAAAAATCTCTCCAAAAAAATCCTGTTCGACACCAGTGAGGTCGTAGAACCCGTATGCTAGAATATGTTTGAAATTTCTGAGGAATTTTGAATCCTGCACGCAGGAAGCAGCCAGGTGGTAAACATCGGCATAATGGGAGATATTTAAGCTCTTTAATTTCTGTTTAAACAAATCGTACAGATTGATTACTCCGCTGAGTTTCTGTACCTCCGCACCATCGATAAATCCTTCCTTAACAGCCTCCTTTAAGCTATCGATATGAACATTTGCGTCTGTAAGGTCTTGTATCACCTGATAAAGCGACCTGGCAAGCGCAGGCAAAGACTGCACATTTTTAAAAATGGATTCAGAGAATGTATGTTGCCTCAATAATCCTGCAATAAGGTATTCATACACAACCGGATGCCGGACAATCTGGCCTGCATCCGCTCCAGACCGTCTGCATATCTCGCTTGCAAAGACATAAAAATTCATAAAAGAGATATTCATGAAAGCCGTCCCTGTATGTCTTGAACCGGGAGAGGCGTCTTGTTCCAAAACCAGACGTTCCTGGAGCCGGTTCAGCATCCAGTTGGTGGGCGCAACAACGGCAAGGGACGCTAAGGGGTCATCCTTTTTTAGTGCCTGGATGGTATTTACAAAGGAGTCTTCAAGGGATGGGTGATAGTGTCCAATCTTAACGGATAACATAATTGTCTTTTAGAAAAATATTGTTAGGGAATTTTCCTTCCTGTTTTATTATAATCATGCGGGTCAAAACTTCACAAGGTATTTCTTTTGTATTTAAATGTTTCGGTTCAATCGAGGACGATTGAACCGGCGTGAGCATTTGATAAAATTTACGGGAGAAATTTTATATGGAAGCTTTTTTCTTAGCCCTGCTTACCGCCTTTATCTGGGGTTTCGTGCCATTCTTAGAAAAGATTGGACTCTCATCCGTTGAACCCACAGCCGCATACCTGGTGAGATGTTCAGGGGTTATTATCGGTGCGGTCATGGTCATTTGTTTTTACAGTCCGTTTTCATCCATTGGAAAGATGGGGATCAAGCCCATCTTCTTCCTTGTCCTTGCAGGCGTCCTGGCTGGATTCGTGGCACAGTTGGTATTTTACAAGGCGCTCAAAACAGGAGAAATATCGCGAATCATCCCCATCACAAGCTGCTATCCCTTGTTCACATTTCTTCTGGGCTGGATGTTCCTGGGCGAGGACGTCACCCTGTCGAAGGTAATCGGCATGCTGCTTATCTTAGGCGGGATATTCCTCCTGAAATAATGGCAAGACCTTTTTGAATACAACATAGCGCAGCACACCGCAACCCAAAAGAGTTGAACCAAAAGGAACAAGAATCTTTCTGAGCTCATTAAAAAGGTCGAAGCAGATTTGTCATTATGAAAGATTTACCCCCCTTTTCCCGCTTTTACCCTTACCAAATTTCCTCACCACTTTCTCCATGAAATTCTCGCTACCAAAGAAAATGGATTGAAGAAATTGGGATGCGTCCCAATTTATCCCTTTTGACTTAGTTTCCACGAAAGACTTTGCTTAAAGTATCAAAAATATTTTTTGATACTTTTAAAACTTTAAACTTACGGCCACAAGCTTGGTCTATTATTTTTTCTATGTCTTTACGTTGTTTAAAAACCATCCTTCTAATAATCATACTTTTAATCAAACCATCGGGGTCAAGATGATCGAGATACTCAATTACTTGGTCTACTATTTTAGAGTATTCATCCTCCACAGAATGAAGGAAGTTTAACGAATCCTTTATAGGAATAGTCTTAAGATTGGGATAGAAAGATAAAAATCTGTTAAGAGTATATATTTCTTCATCAAACCCAAACCATCCCAATTTAGAATGATTCTGGACATATAGTCGCAGGCATTTGTCAAATGGATTTGAATAATCGATTTTTTTTACCCGAGGAAAGATAAATTCAGTTATTTTCGATTTGAGAATGGCTATAATAATAAGCTGTAAAAATGCAATTTCTAGTTGCTCTTTACCGTTGATCTTGATGTCGATTAGCCTAAAAGTGGTAAGATATTTCCACAAACGTTGTGTCCAGGATTCTTTGAATCGTGATTTGGCCGTGAGTTCTTCTAATCCATTGACATTACAGTATGAACCAGAAGATACCTTGTTGAAAAATTCATCAATATTAATAGGTACGATATCTTTAGCATAATCTTCTAAATCAAATCTATTTTCAATGAGGCGTTTAGCGTTGTCACTGAATCCGGGTTGCTGGTTAATAAATTTTAATGATTGGACTGAAATGCTATTTGAGGCTAGAACATCAATTGGCCGTTTATCGATATCTTCGCGTAACAGTTTATCAACCTCTTTGATATGTACATCATCAAATAGATTTAATGTACTCTCCTCGCTGCCTTTGATATCTTTAATTTGTAACGGTTGAGAAATAAGGGAAAATCTAAGAAGATAACTAATTTGTAATCGTGAAAGTTTAAATTTTTCACATATTTTAATAAATTCACTTGCTGTAATAATCATTTAAGAATTTCGTACGTGTTTATTGAACGAAAGAGACAGCTTCTAACTTCAATGATAATCGGATACACAGCCAATTCCCTGTCGCATTTTCCTTCGATCTTTCTCGTAGTCTTAATTTAAATATTCTATCAAGTTTCCGTACCACTTTCTCTACAAAATTCTCGCTACCAAAGAAAATGAATTGAAGAAATTGGAATATGTCCCAATTTATCCCTTACGATCAAGGCTAAACCGATGTAGCCAACAAGGACACCGATTTGATACCACGGCCCCCACAATCTGACCTTCTCCGGCTCGTTGATTGCCTTGTCGGCTAGGTACGCCCCTTCTTGGTAGAAACCCATCGCCGTCATTACGTTTTTCAGAGTAACTATTGCCTCCTTACGTCGCAGAGCATTATTTCGAAGGAGCACCCACGCAATCACAGCGAGTGCAGCATCAAGAATTAGCATCCCAAACGCAGTTGACCAACCAAATATGGCTTTTTTGGTGAGGAAGAAACTCCCCAGGGCAAGCTGAATGGTCATGTAGCCACCAAAGATCTCCAAGTCAAGTTTTGTCATCGTGCGTAAAAGCTCGACGTGATCCACATAACGCATTTTTAGCGCTTCAAATTTTTGCTCTTGAGTAAGTTTCATAGCTTGACTCTGATGGAAAGCCTAACAAGTTATCATGATAATTGGGAACATATCCCATTTTCTGCCGCATTTTCTTTAACCTTCCTCATAGCCTTAATTGAAACATCCTATCAAGCTTCAACGCCATTTTCTCCACGAAATTCCCGCTGCCAAAGAAAATGGATTGAAGAAATTGGGATGCGTCCCAATTTATCACATGTTGCTAATCTTCAGTGAGGGGCGTGGCTCTCGTCTACACCGTTGAGACCTCTTTCCTCTATCTTGAGTATACCCTATCCCCCACCTCCTGGGGAAATTGGTTTGACGGACGAATTGCCACAATACCGGAACGTTTGCCTCCGCTGAGAGCGCTACCACCCAGAGTAGATTCAGAGTCAAGCTTCATTAGTTTTAGCCGTTTTTTGAACGCCTTAAATACCTGTTTATTTTATGAAAGATTATGCCCCCTTTTTATATCATTCCCAAGCTGGGGCTTGGAAATATGATGCCAAGATTTCCTTCGCTCCGTGTATCAATCATTATCAGTTAATACAAGCGACCGCTCGCTGAGAGATGCTTTGTTATATTGCAGGGTAACCGAATCCTGAACCTTTTGCGCGCAGTATGTGGTTGTTATCGATATCACTGCAACATAGCCATCGTCTACACGCTTAAACCGGTCTAATTGAACGGCATCCTCCGCCCAGAGACCCGCATTCTTCAGCGGTGTAAGAACTTCCTTTTTCATCGAACTACGATTACCTTTTTTATCATTCACACGGAGCTTAATAAACCCGGCAAACTCAAGGTCACATTGATTATATGGATTTGTAATCTCACTTCCAAGCGTGCCGCCTCCGTCTACCCATTCGTCAGGAGGCCCTCCGGACTCTCCGCTTTCATTGCCGCTCCACGGCCTCGGAAGTCCCGTGCGGCCTTCCTGCTTCTTCTTTTTAGTGTTACATGACACAACCCTTACGATAGGTTGATTCGCAAATTTTGAAAGGATTTTCAAGGTATCTCCGGTCGCATTTTCTTCAATACGGAGCCAGAATTCCTGGTCCGATGATCCGCCGGTATAATAATCCTGTATAGTACCTTCACATCTCTCGTTAATATCAAAACCGGCCAGCACCTCCGACGTGGAGTCTTCGATCAATAAGACTTGATAAACCTGGGTATTTGCCTGGTACTCAACCTCGTAATACCCGCCTTCGGGTGTCGGTGTGGGTGTAGGTGTAGCCATCGTGTTTGTAATTAGGTTGAGTCCACCTACTTGAACGGGGGTTGTCCTGGTTGCTGTTGTTCCGTCTCCTAACTGACCGAGGCTGTTGCCTCCCCAAGCCCAGACCGTCCCATCAGATTTCAGGGCAACGCTAAAAAATTCTCCACACGCGATGGCAGTAATACCGCTAAGACTATCCACCTGTATGGGAGCTTTCCTGTTCGTGGTTGTTCCGTCTCCTAACTGTCCGACCCTGTTATCTCCCCATGCCCAGACCGTTCCGTCAGATTTCAGGGCAAGACTGTGGTACCCTCCGCCTGCGGCGGCAATAACATTACTCAGACTACTTACCTGTACGGGGAGTAGCTTAATCTCGGTTGTTCCGTCCCCTAATTGTCCCCCTGTGTTGTCTCCCCACGCCCAGACGGTTCCGTCCGATTTCACGGCAAGGTTATGATACCACCCACATGCGACAGCAGTAACTGCGCCTAGATTTTTCACCTGTTCAACGGTTTTTCTAAGCGAACCTGACCCATCTCCCAACTGGCCTTGTCCGTTCCACCCCCACGCCCATATTTTTCCATCTGATGCCAGGGCAAGGCTATGATACATTCCGCCCTCGATGGCAATAATTTCTGAACCCAAGCCGCTTAAAAGATTTGGGGTTGAACTATTTGTTACAGTCCCGTCACCTAACTGGTAAGAATCGTTGGCTCCCCATACCCATACTTTTCCTAATGTGTCCAGGGCAAGACTATGATGGCCACCTCCCGCAACGGCAATAATATTACTCAGGCTGCTTAAATGAACGGGGGTTGTTCTGTCCGTCGTTGTTCCGTCACCGACCTGACCTTCTACGTTTCGTCCACATGCCCAAACGGTTTCTTCGGCATCCAAAAAAAGGCTGTGGAGGTGTCCGCCTGCGATTGCTGTAACGCCACTTAAGTTACTTATCTGCGTTGGGGTAATTATGTATGTTGTGGTTGTTCCAATCCCTAGTTGCCCCCGTTCGTTGTCTCCCCATGCCCAGACCGTTCCGTTTGACATCAGGGCAAGGCAGTGATACCCTCCGGTTGCAATCCCTGGCGCCGCTGACGCCGTCCCTTGAACGGACACGGCTACGGACGTCAAAAATAAAAACACCATGTACCCCATCATCATCCTGTATACCTGACCCTGCATGGCATGAATAATGGTCTTGAGCAGGGACTTGCCAAACCTGACATGCACAAAAACGAATGACGTCTTACCCATAATCTATATACCTCCTTGTTCGATATGAAAAAATGGATATTCCGGTTTCAGCACATTAAATTTATTTTTAAACGCTGAAAAATGCGCTTCGGTTGCCGTCGTCAGTAACAATGTTTCTGCGTTCATTGCCACGTGACATTCAAATTTTTTGTTATATAGTCTGAATGTTGAGATGGCAATCAAATTACACTTTCGTTAAACAAAGTCAAGAAAATTATACTCTATTTCGGTAATAAGCATTAGGCGATATTCCTTTAGCGAAACAGCAAAATGCTATCGAATCTATCTCATAAACTACGCATGTCCTATCAACTCCTCTTTCATATATATCCTGTATAACTTGCTGTAAAGGCCGCCCAGCCGCAGCAGCTCTTCGTGACTGCCCTCCTCAACCTTCTCACCCTTGTTTAACACGATAATCTTGTCGCAGTGAAGGATGGTGGATAAGCGATGGGCGATGAGGATGGACGTCCTGCCATGCGTGGCCTTTTGAACGGCATTCTGTATTAAAACCTCGGAGATGGGATCCATGCTGGAGGTTGCCTCGTCAAGGATTAATACCCGCGGGTCATAGATGATGATCCTGGAAAGCGAGATGAATTGTCGTTCACCTGCGGAAAGGTTTGCCCCTCGCTCGGCAATTTCCATATCGAGTCCGCCGGGCATGCGGTCTATAAAGGGCATTAAGCCTAATGACTCAATAGTCTCCAGTACCTTAGCGTCAGGGATAGAATTAAAAAGGGCAATATTATCCCGGAGTGTACCTGCAAATAAAAAGACGTCCTGGCTGACCAATCCGATGACATGACGCAGTCCAATCTTTTCCATTTTCTGGATATCCATCTGGTCGAGCCAGATCGTACCCTTCTGTATTTCATAGAGCCGCGTCAGTACACTTGCAATGGACGTCTTCCCACTGCCGGTTACGCCCACCAGTGCGGCTGACTGCCCCGGCTCTATTTGAAAAGAGATGTCTTTTAACACATAATCACTACCATTGTATGCAAACCACACATTCTCAAATTTTATTGCGCCCTTAAACGCTTTTACGGATACCTCTTTTGCAGGATTATGAATAAAGTAATCGGCCTCCGGTTGTTCTTTCATGAGACCGAATACACGCTCTGACGACGCCATTGCGCCCTGGAAAATATTATATTTTTCCACAATATCACGAATGGGGTCAAACAAATCGTGAACATAAGCCAGAAACGCCACCAGGACACCCAGGGTGAGAAAACCGTGCATGTACCTTATTGCACCATACCAAAGCACCAAACCAATTGCCAATGCGCTTACCATATTAATCGCCGGCTGGAATACCGCAAAATAACGGATGTATTTGACCTGCTCTTTCAAGTAGTCGTCATTAATCTCGTCAAATTTATCATAATTCTTTTTCTCACGATTAAAAAGCTGGATGACCTTCATACCTGTGATGTTTTCGTTGAGATAGGTGTTGATACGCGCCAGCTTGCGTCGTATCTCCCGGAAGGAGTTCTTCATGCGATTACCGAACCAGAGGGCAATTATCACAATAATGGGAAACACCGAAAGTGTAATGAGTGCAAGCTTCAGATTTAACATGAACATGGCCACGAATATCCCAACGATGATGAAGACGTCACCGATTACCACAATCACACCCGCTGAAAAGAGTTCTCCAATAGCCGCAATATCATTGGTCAGGCGGGTGACAATCCTCCCAACAGGATTTTTATCAAAAAAATACAAAGGGAGTGACTGGACATGATTGAAAAGCTCCATGCGCATGTCCAGCATCACCTTCTGCCCGATGGCCTGGATATTATAACTCTGCGCCATCACCAGTAATAACCGTAATGTTTGGATACCCAGGAGCGCGAGTGCCATTTTATATATCACTTGCTTATCCCCCTTACCGATGCCATGATCAATTGCATATCCAAAAAGATAGGGGCATAGCAAAAACAAAACGGTGGTGATGAGTACCATAAAGATGGACAGCAGGCCTGACGCCTTATAGCGAAGGACATACGACAGCAGTTTTCTTATAACCGTCGTATCGTACAACTTGCCCGCTAAAACGTCTTCACTGAAATATTGTTCTTTTTCCATATTCTCAACTTCCCATCTTCCCAACCTCACAATTTCCTATTTTCTCAGCCTCTATTACATGACTATCCCAATTTTTCTTCCAGTACTTCTTTCGTATACAAGGATGTATACAGTCCATTGATTTTGATAAGCTGTTCGTGCGTGCCTTTTTCAACAATCATACCATCTTGCATAACCACAATCATGTCAAAGTTTCTTACAGCAGGTAACCGATGGGTCACGACCAGCATGGTTCTCCCAGGAAATTTTTGCAAAATATTTTTAATAATAATTTCTTCTACCCGTGCGTCTACGGCAGAAAGGCAATCATCCAGGATGATAATGCTTGGATTAATTGCCAGCGCCCGTGCAATGGTGATCCGCTGCTTTTGTCCGCCTGAGAGATTGATCCCCCGTTCACCAAGATAACTTTCATACCGGTATGGAAGTTCCTGAATTTCCGATTCTATTGCAGCCATACGTGCAAGTTCCTCGGCGCTCTTGCTGCCATCTGCTGCTTCTACTCCAAACAACAGGTTGTCTGTTATCTTCTCTGAAAACAAGAACGTATCCTGCGGGACATAGCCGATGTGCTTTCGCAAACTCTTTATGTCTATCGTATTGATATCAACACCGTCTACAAAGAGACTCCGTTCGCTTACTGGAATTATTCGGGGAAGCATACTCACCAGAGTAGATTTCCCGCTTCCTATCGGACCCACAATGGCAATGCGCTGTCCTGCAAGAATCTTCAGGGTTATGCCTTTTAATACCCATTCCGTTTGATTTTCATACCGAAAATTTACATCTCTGAATTCGATCTCTCCCTTTGGTACAAATTGCCGTGCAGCGTCAGCCTTCGAAACAATCTCTGACCTTTCGTCCATTACCTCATCGATGCGCTTCATGGAGGCATTGCCGCGCTGCAGGAGGGACAAGCACCAGCCAATAGCGGTCATCGGCCAGACCATCATCGAGATGTAGCGCTGGAAGGCAACGAGCGTACCA
>VGXX01000121.1 GCA_016873155.1 Planctomycetota bacterium
CTGCGCGCAACGGGTGGAATCACGGCGTTAATCGCCTCTCCCCAGCCGCAGTAGTAATGGGATGATAGCCACTTCGTAATCCTGAGCATCACATCGTCGGCCAGCGGTGTCTTGTCAATGACATTTATAATATCTTTTATCTGATATGGGGAAGGGGTATCCGTAAATCCGACACAAAATCCTGTGGTTATTTTATTACCAAAGGGTATTTTTACCCGCATACCTGCTGTAAGGTTATCTCTCAGGTGTGGGGGGATGCTGTAATGGAATGTCTTATTTAAGGGAATATTGACGACCACTTCTGCATATAATTTTTGGAGTGGCTGATTCACCTGCATGGTTTGCTGTTGTGGTACAATCTCATTTGAGCATGAAGCGGTGGGAGTCGATAGCTGGTTTATGAGACTGGTAAACATAAGATTTATAGTAAAAATCCCAATTCGCCCACGAAAGTCCCGAAACTTGTTCTCGTGTAAACGGGGAATATCGAAATCCCTTTCGTTTATTTTGTGGGTCATATACTGTTCTGAAGGCAGCTTAATTTAATGAGGGGATAGTAGCAAAATAACAGTATGGTGTCAAGGTAGATACTCAAACCAGAAATGGGGGTTGACAAAACAAGCCAAAGTGGCCATAGAAGCGCCAAATGAGGCATGTAGGAATGGACGCCAGCAAATGTAGGATGGATGAAGCCCCAGCGCGCCTATCAATTGAAATGTTTAAAATGATTGATGTGTCCGCTTTGCTTGATCCATCCTACACAACTTTTTTCCCTCTTGGCTTTTCCCGCTATACCCAGATAATATCAACCAGATGTTCTACCTTTTTAAATTCCGGATCGCCTGTTACTATGATTGCCTTATGTTCAATAGCGGAAGCAAGAATAAAGCAGTCTGCATAGGAAATGCTGTACTGTGCCTTGTATTCTGCGGCTTGAAATATCAGGTTATTGGACACCGTTAAAATAGCGAAGTTTAGCCTTTCGATATTTGCGAGAACTTCAAGCTTCTTCTGGTCGCCAAATTCCCTCTTTGTGGAGTAAATGATCTCGCCGAGGTTAATGGCATTGATGTATTTCGTTACGCCAGTTTTTTTTATTTCTTCAAGAAGATTTACAACCTTTTCGTATCCCTTTTCTTTCTGAAAGAACTTCAAAAGGGCGTGACTGTCAAAGATAAACGGCCCTCTCGGCATTATTTGAACTCACCTTTCCGTTCTAAAATAAGTTCCTCTGAAAGAGAGGGTTTAGATGGTAAAATACCGCAGGCCGCATTAATAGGATCTGCAACCGGAGGAATAAGGTAGATGATACCACTATACTCCAATACCTGGATTTTTGTGCCTGGTTTTATATGATACTTCTTTCGTATTTCAGCAGGGATAACAATCTGTCCTTTCGATAGAGTTTTAACAATAGCCATTATTATCCAACCTCTTTTAATAAAGTTATACCAATTTACATAACTGTATAACTTTACAAAAAATTTGTCAAGTCCTTTCTCTCCGATTTGTACATACTAAAACAAAAGAACGACACCCATTCCCGGAACAAAGTTTGTGAATGAGTTTACGCATTAAAAATTGTTTTGTCTTTGATTTTGTTATTCTACATGGTATAAAATCGCATCGTGAGGGGAAAAAACAAAATCCTTTAATCGTCTTCGGCAGAAAAATATGAATTTCCGAAAGCCATATTTATTAAAGGAGTCATAAGATGCAACATAACATAGACGATGTTGTAGAAACGGTGAAAAAGGCCAAAGACAGGGGCAAGAAATGCACGCTCTTGATTGGCGCAGGCTGTTCAGTTACCGCTGACATACCCTCCGCAAGGGGCTTCGTTGAAATTATTGAAAAGGAATATACACAGGCTTTCAAAAGGGCAAAAAAGAAGACCTACGCACACTGCATGGCAGAACTTGCCGTAAGCGAAAGACGCGATCTCATCGCATCATACGTTGATAAAGCGAGGATTAACTGGGCTCATATCGCTATAGCTCAACTCATGAAAGCTGGTTTTGTAGATCGTGTTCTGACGACCAATTTTGACTTGCTGTTTGTTCGTGCTTGTGCCCTTTTAGGTCAATTTCCCGCAGTTTACGATTTTGCGGCTTCGCAATTATATAAGGCGGCCGATATCCCCGATCAGGCTGTTTTCTATCTGCACGGCCAGCGCACAGGCTTTGTTTTGATGAATACCGAAGAGGAATGCAAAAAACATTCGGAATTACTCGCTCCTGTCTTTGAAGATGCGGGAAAGGGCCGGGTATGGATTGTTGTTGTTGGTTACAGCGGAGAAAGCGATCCCGTATTCGATCACCTGGCTAACGTTCCGAGGTTTGACAATAAACTATACTGGGCTGTTTATAAAGACAGCGAACCAGCCGAACACGTCCGTCAACACTTATTGGTAGAGGGAAAATACGCCTTTTATGTCAAGGGATTCGATGCGGATGACTTCTTTGTCACCCTTGCACAAAGGCTCAACAGCTTTCCCCCTGATTTTGTCAGCAAGCCCTTTTCGCATCTTGACTCCCTGTTAGGAATGATTGCTCCTTACACATTGCCGGGACAAACAACAAAAATAGACGTGACAAATGACGCACGGAAAATGATACAGACGGCAATCCATACAATCCAAAAGGCTAAGTCACAAGAGCTATCAGCACGAAACTACTTAATGAAGGGAAATTATGATGAAGTTATCGCATTGTTTGCAAAAAAAGCAAAGAATTTGACTCCAGAATTTGTCAAAATTGTATCACGGGCATATATAATGCAAGGAATTTTTCTCTATTATCAAGCAAAAAGCAAAACAAGTAATGAGGCAGACCGACTCTTTGCTCTGGCAGGGGAAAAATATAAAGCAGCACTCGATATTAAACCAGATATGCAAGATGCCTTTAATAACTGGGGTACTGTACTATCCGATCAGGCCAAAATCAAAAAAGGCGAGGAGGCAGACCTACTCTTCTCTTTGGCGAGTGAAAAATACCAAGCAGCACTCAATATCAAACCAGACATGTACAAAGCCTTTAATAATTGGGGTCTTACCTTGAGTGATCAGGCCCAAATTAAAACGGGAGAGGAAGCCGACCGACTCTTGTCTTTGGCGAGTGAGAAATACCAGGCAGCACTCAGGATCAAACCAGATATGTGCGAGGCCCTCAACAACTGGGGTCTTGTCTTGTCTGACCAAGCCAAAACCAAGACAGGTGATAATGCCGACCAACTCCTCGCTCAGGCAGAAGAGAAATACCAGTTAGCACTCAAAATTAAACCAGAGTATCCTGAAGCCTTCTTTAATTGGGGTACTGCCTTATATATTCAGGCCAAGACAAAAATGGGTGAAAACGCAGACCGACGCTTTGCTCTGGCAGGAGAAAAATATGAGGCGGCACTTAAGATTAAGCCGGATTATCACGATGTCCTCAATAATTGGGGTGTTGCTTTGTACGATCAGGCAAAGACCAAAAATGGAGAGAAGGCCGACCAACTCTTTGCCCAATCTAAAGACTTGTTGCTAAAGGCGGAATCGATTTTACCGGGAAGCGCCGCATATAATATTGCCTGCTGGCATGCCATCAGGGGGCAAGAAAATGAATGTAAAGAATGGTTGGAAAAATGCATCAATTTAGGGGTAATACCATCACGTAAGCATCTGGAAGCGGACAGGGACTTGGAAAATGTTCGTGAAAAACCATGGTTCAAGGCAATCCTAGCTCGATTATAAAATTTTGTAACAACACTGTAGTTCTTTAAAGAAAAGTCTGACTTAAGCTTTGAATTCTGGCTTCACCCAGACCCACCCCTTAGTCCCCTCCCAAGAGGGGATTTTCATAATTCCCCTCTTGAGATTAGTGTGTATTTTTGAGCTATCAAGCCTGAAAACCGTATTCCCTTGACATTCATTACCCTGTCTTTTATAATTTTCAAAAAAGCTTATTTCTCAATGAATTCGGAGGGTTTTGCCAAATTTTATGGAATATTCAAATACGGGCTTGAATGCCTGCCTCGTCGGTTTGCAATGGGGTGACGAGGGCAAAGGTAAGATTGTTGATATTCTCACGGAATCGTTCGATATAATTGTCAGATACCAGGGGGGTAGTAATGCAGGTCACACGGTCGTCGTAAACAATGAAAAATTTGTATTGCATCTCATTCCTTCAGGCATCCTCAGGAAAAACAAATACTGCGTCATCGGCAGCGGAGTAGTCCTTGATCCTCGTCAGTTACTGGAAGAAATCGATGAGTTACGAACGAAAAATATTGAAGTTGGAAACAACCTCCGCATCAGCGAGACAGCACACCTTGTATTTCCCTATCATAAAAAATTAGACGAACTTTCCGAATCTGAAAAAGGCGATGAAAAGATCGGCACGACCCGCAGGGGAATCGGCCCGTGCTACACCGATAAAATGGCTCGCAGCGGTATACGGATAGCTGACCTTTTTCATCCCGAACACTTCAAACAACGGCTTAAAAAAATCGTAGAGGAAAAAAATAAGATATTTGTGCGTTTGTTTAACACCGATGAATTATCCTGGAAGGATATTTATGACGAGTATTGCGGGTATGCAGAGCAGATAAAGCCTTACGTGTGTAACACGGTGGTATTCATGGATGAGGCCATAAAAACCAAAAAGAAGATATTGTTCGAAGGCGCTCAGGGTTCGATGCTTGACGTGGATTTTGGCACGTATCCCTTTATTACTTCGTCGTCTGTTACTGCCGGCGGCGCAACGATTGGGGTGGGTGTTTCCCCCAAGCACATTCACAAAGTATTTGGTATCATGAAATCTTACACAACCCGCGTTGGCAGCGGTCCTTTTCCTACAGAATTGAATGATGAACTGGGTGAATTTTTAAGGAAAAAGGGGGGAGAATACGGCGCTACGACTGGCAGACCCAGGCGTTGCGGGTGGTTTGATGCGGTTGCAGTAAAGCATGCCATCATGATAAACGGTGTGGATGGCGCTATTCTGACGAAACTGGATGTGCTGGATGAACAAAAAACGATAAAGATATGCGTTGGGTATAAATTCGGCGACGAGGCGTACGACCTATTCCCCATGGATTTAGCGGCGCGGTCCGGTTGCGAGCCGGTATATAAGGAAGTGCCGGGTTGGCAGAAGGATACGTCCAGGATACGCAACGTAAAGGATATTCCCCTTCATGCGAGAAATTATATCGATACGCTCGAAAAGATCCTTGGGGTCAAAGTAGAAATGCTTTCTGTTGGTCCGGATCGTGGTCAGGTTGTGAGTCTTGTATGAGTGAAAAGGGGCATATACCTTCGCATATTGCGATTATTATGGATGGAAACGGACGATGGGCAAGGCGCAGGGGGTTTGCACGGTTCCGGGGTCACAGAGCGGGCGCCGAATCCGTCCGTGAAATAACGCGTGAGTGCGCAAAGAAACACCTGAAGCAGTTAACGCTGTATGCATTTTCCCAGGAAAACTGGAAAAGGCCGCAGCGTGAAATCAATTTATTGATGAAGCTCCTTAAGGATTTCCTTATTAAGGAGCGGAAAGAAATCAATGACAATAATATCCGCCTGACGGCAATTGGCCGGGTCAGCGAATTGCCGGAAGACGTGCAGAAGGAACTCGCCATTACTATGGAACTGAGCAAGAATAATACCGGCATGATCCTCTGCCTTGCGCTCAATTACGGAGGCCGCGCTGAGATCGTAGATGTGACAAGAGAAATTGCTAAAGACGTGAGAAACGGAAAGATAAATTTGGATGAAATTACGGAGGATACCTTCAAAAAACATTTGTATATGCGTGATATGCCGGATCCGGACTTGCTCATAAGGACAGGCGGCGATATGCGGGTGAGCAATTTTCTTTTATGGGAAATTTCGTATACGGAACTCTGGGTTACTCCTGTCTGTTGGCCGGACTTCAGAAAGGCGCATCTTGAAGAAGCGCTTAAAGATTATGCACGCCGGGAACGGCGTTTTGGCGGGCTACGAGAGTGAACACACTTCAAACCAGAGTCGTACTTGGCGTTATCATGTTCGCAGCGTTCTTTGGCGTTCTGTCGCTTGATTCCGTAATCGGTACGGATATAGGATTTGGATGTTTGGCTACCTTAGCCGGCATTATCGGTTTACATGAGTTTTACAATATCGTAGGCAAGAACGGGTTCGCTCCGTTCCGCATATCGGGTATTATTACGGGTGTATGGTTGTTTGTGGCATACTGGCTGTCTGTCCGCAAGAATGTTTCGGTAGATTACCATTTTTTCAGGCAGGAAATCTTTGTTGCGCTCATCTTCTGGCTCCTGCTCATCCAGGCCTTTAGGCGCGGCACAAAGGATGCCATAAAAAACATCTCGGTAACCATATTCGGGATTTTCTATACATTCTTTCTTTTAAGCTTTGCCGTTACTCTCCGTTACCTTCATAATGGTGTGTGCATACTCGTTATGGTCTTGTTAGTCTCTAAGTTTGGAGATATCGGGGGATATTTATTAGGCCGAAAGTACGGCAAACACAAATTAGCAAAGGTTATTAGCCCGAACAAGACGATCGAAGGGGCATGTTTCTCGCTTTCGTTCAGCGTTCTAATAGCGGTAATTTTCAGTCTGATTCCTGCAACCAGGGTATTCAGTTTAAAGTGGTCGGTCGTGCTGGGAATAATTGTGGGTTTTTCAGCATTGCTGGGTGATCTGGCAGAATCGCTTCTGAAAAGGGACGCCAATGTGAAGGATGCGGGTAACCTGGTGCCCGCTTTTGGCGGGATACTGGACGTTATCGATTGTTTATTGATTAGTATGCCGGTTGCATATTATTCCCTGGTTATTTTTAAATTCATCTAATATGAACCAAAAAGTAAAAATCCAAAAACTTCATGCGAACAAAGAATATCTTCAGGAATCCCCCACGTATCAAAACACCGTTATTCTTGAAAACGACACCGAGGCGTCTATTTTGTATGGCAGCCACGACCGGCATCTCCGGCTCGTCAGGGACGCTTTTCAGGTACAATTAGTGGCCCGGCATGGGTTACTGAAACTGGAAGGAGAAAAACAACGGGTAGACACCGGCAAGGAAGTATTGAACAAATTGCTGGAAATTGTCCGTTCTACAGGGAGATTAGACCTGGAAGACGTGGAACAAGCCATTATCGATGCAAAGAACGAAACGACGGAAGAATCCATCCAGGCTATCGATGTCTTCCAAAAAGGTATTTTTATAAAACCAAAAACAGAGGGACAAACAAAATATTTAGAAGCGATCAAAAAAAATGATCTGGTTTTTTGTATAGGTCCTGCAGGGACAGGGAAGACATATTTAGCCGTTGCCATGGCGCTTTCGTATCTTAAAAGCGGCCGTATCAGAAGGATTGTGCTTGCAAGACCGGCTGTTGAAGCGGGAGAAAAACTTGGTTATCTGCCGGGCGACATCAGGGCAAAGGTAAATCCCTATCTGCGTCCGCTCTACGATGCCATAGCGGACATGATGGATGTCGGACACGTGAAAAAATATCTCGAAAGTGACCTCATAGAAATTCTACCCCTTGCGTATATGCGTGGAAGGACTTTGAACGACGCCTTCATTATCCTGGATGAGGCGCAAAACTGCACGGTAAAACAAATGAAGACTTTCCTAACAAGACTCGGTATGAAATCAAAGGTGGTGGTAACGGGAGATATTACACAGGTTGATTTGTCGGCAGGAGAGATATCCGGACTGATTGACGTGCAGGAAAGGTTGATGAACATCAATAATATTTCCTTCGTGTACCTGGCCAAGGTAGACATCGTCCGCCACAAGCTGGTACAGGATATTGTGGACGCCTATGAGTTGTAAGCTGGAAATTATAAACCTGCAAAAATACTATCCGATTGACAAAAATAGTATAAAAAAAATCGTAAGAAACGTCCTGAAATTCGAAAAAAAAGATGCAGAACTCAACGTCATTTTTACCGATAACAAACGGATAAAAGAAATTAATAAGACTTTTCTGGGACATAATTATGCAACCGATGTGATTACGTTTGCTTACCATGAACCGCCTCTGCATAAAGTATTTTTACATGAAAGCACTATAACGGGTGAAATTATCATCTCCGTTGAAATGGCTAAGAAATTAGCACAAAAGCACGATTGCGCGGTTGAAGGGGAAATTGCACTCTACCTGGTTCATGGATTATTACACCTGTTTGGTTATGATGATAAGCAAAAGAAGGACGCAAAGAAAATGCATCAAAGAGAAGGAGAACTGTTGCCGGCTCTTGGGTTTCGAGTCCCTGTACCTCATTAATCAATGTTTCCGTACCTGATATGTCTGTCTTCAAAACAGAAGCAATTGCACTGAGAAGGACAGATTATAGTGATTCCAGTCAAATAATTACTTTTTACACCCGTGACTTCGGGAAGATTCATACCATTGCTAAGGGGTTTAAGCGCGCATCCGGAAGGCACAGTTCAAAAGCAGTCGACCTTTTAACGTACTATCAAATTCTCTTTATTAAAAAAGAACATACTCATCTTCATACCCTTACGGAGGCGATTTTACAGGAGAATTACCCCTTACTCCGAAGCAATCTGGATAAATACTATAAGGCTTCATATACAGCCGAGCTTGTAAACGAGTTTACTGAAGAAAACGACCCGTGCGAACACCTGTTTGACATCTTCTTGAATACGCTCATGGGGATATCGACAGACACAGATGCTACCATACGATTATTGGTTTTTGAGATAAAAATGCTGCATATTCTTGGTTATTTACCTGAGTGGAGGCATTGTGTAAACTGCAAGAAAAGCATTCAACACATATCTAAAGTGCTTTTTAACGCAAAAGAGGGCGGTGTGTTGTGTAAAACATGTCAGGTAAAGTATCGGAATGGAATTATTGTCTCTCCCGGTGTTGCACTGATTGCAGGGCGATTAGCAGACCTTAATTTGCAGAAATTGGAACGTGTAAAAATACAATTACCTATTTGTATTGAAATAGAAAAGATGCTGAGATATTATATCTCTTCAATACTCAACAAGGAGTTAAACTCGTGGAAATACGTAAACTTATAACCACCCCTCTTTCCCCTCCTTCGCAAGGAGGGGACTTCGTCGTGAGCTCAGTCGAACGATGAAGGGGTGGTCTTCCATTTTTAATAGTATATTTGGAATGAATACGATGAGAAAATTAAAATACGCCCTTCCCATGTTATTCATAGTCTATGCGATGGCAACACCCTCCTATGCTAAATGGGTATGGAATAAAGAAACGGGTTGGATGGATACCCCGTCCACTGCCGTGACCACGCTGGAACAACGTTACAAATATGCGTTATCTCTTCTTGTGGAACAAAAGTACGTCAATGCAATAAAAGAATTCGATGCGATTATCGATGCCGACCCTCGTTCTGAATATGCGGAAGTTTCTCAAATAAATATCGGTTGGGCATATTTTCTGAATGGTGATTACAAAAGGGCTTTAAAGGCGTATGAGAAGGCATTGCAAAAATATCCCGGTACAAAAAGGACAACGGAAATACTGGAAAGAGAGTATCAACTTGGCATTGCCCAAATGGATACCAATGAGCAAGCGGCTATAAGTGTCTTCGAAAAGATCATAGAAAAGCACCATCTGGGGCCACTTTCCCCTGACGCACAGGTTAAAATAGCGGATTGTTATTTTAAGCTTGAACAATATGAAGAAGCCCTTGATGCCTATGAGAAATTTTTGGAAAATTATCCAAAAAATGAATGGGTTCCCTACGTTCAGTACCGGATACCCCTTACGAAGGTGTATCACGAGAAGCAACAGGAACGGAACTACGGACTTCTGATCTCTGCGAGGGAGGGCTTTGAAGAGTATTTAGTCTCGAACCCAAATGGCGTCCATGTGGAGGATGCGAAGAGACTGATCGAAGAAATAAGGATTATTGAGGCAGAACGGGAATTCAATATCGGTGAGTTTTATCTCAGACGCAAAACCCCTTCTGCTGCCGCTATGTATTTCGAGTACGTCAAGACCGATTTTCCCGGTACTATCTGGGCGGAGCGGGCTAA
>VGXX01000122.1 GCA_016873155.1 Planctomycetota bacterium
GGAATCATCTTCTGATGAGGGACTTATCAAATCATGGGCATCGATATCATTGAAATCAAAGTTGAGCATTGTGTCATGGGTTGTCAGATCCCCGATCGTTGTCGGGGACAAATTGTTTGCGTTAAAAGTATTAAAGGCATACTTACGATTTGTTCTATCGATCTTATCTATAATTTCTTCCGGAATCTCATCTAAAAATCTGGATGCAATACATGGGTTCATCTGTCCGTAACGCGTCCGCCGCCTTGCATGCGAGATGAAAAGTTCTTTCATTGCCCGTGTAATACCCACATAACAGAGTCTCCGCTCCTCTTCGAGTTCCTCGTCCAGGTCTTTGGATTCTGAATGAGGCAACAGCCCCTCCTCCATGCCCGCGATAAAGACAACGGGAAACTCCAGCCCCTTGGCTGTATGCAGGGTCATGAGGGTGACAGCATCAACGTCGTCTTCCAATTCATCGGCATCAGAAACCAATGCCACTTCCTCCAGAAATCCCTGTAATGCGCCTTCAGCATAATTCAGGTCATATTCGTGTGCGGCATTCACCAGTTCTTCAACGTTGGCAATGCGGTCTTTCGATTCCTTTTCACCAGTTTCTCGGAGTAATTCTATATACTTCGTTTCGTCAATCACGCGCCTGACAATGTCTTCAACAGGCGATTTTGGCAATCGTTGCAACCGCGCAACAAGTTCAGAAAATCCTTTTATGGACTGGGCGGTCTTGCCTTTAATATCGGGTATTACATCCGCATTCAGTACAGCATTAAGCAGGCTCGTGCCTTGTGCTGCAGCCCAGTCTTCAAGTTTTTTAACGGTGGTATTGCCTATGCCGCGTGCGGGTGTATTGATTATACGTTCCAGCGCAACCTCGTCATGGGGATTGATACAGAGTCTAAGATATGACAGGACATCCTTTATTTCCTTCCTTTGATAGAATTCCACGCCTCCGATAATTATGTAAGGAATTCCATGATTTCTCAGAGAAATTTCCAGTACACGAGACTGGGCATTGGTACGGTAAAATAGTGCAATATCCGAATATTTCGTACTCTTGCCGGCAAGTCCCTTTATCAATTTTGCGATCTCGTCCGCTTCGCCGTGTTCATCTTCGCAGGAGATAACCTTGATCTTCTCGCCCAAAATGTTTTCCGTCCAGAGATTCTTTTGCTTTCGATATCTGTTCTGCTGAATCACGCTGGAAGCTGCGTGAAGGATATGTTTTGTAGAGCGGTAATTTTGTTCCAACAGCACCACCTTCGCATCGGGGTAGTCCTTTTCAAAATCCATAATATTCCGTATATCCGCCCCGCGCCAGCCATAAATCGACTGATCGGGGTCGCCCGTCACGCAGATGTTTCTATATTTACCTGCCAGAAGTCGTGTAATGGTATACTGGGTATAATTGGTATCCTGATATTCATCAACGAGAATAAACCTGAATTTGTCCTGATACATCTCAAGAACATCAGGATGTTTTTTAAAGAGTTCTACGCTCTTAATCAAGAGGTCATCGAAATCCAGGGCATTATTTGCCTTAAGAAGGGACTCATATTTTGCATAAATTTGGGCAACAGTACGGTTGTAATAACCAGACGCTGCCGAAGCGAGGGCTTCCGGTCCGATAAGTTTATTTTTGGCATTGCTAATAGAGCTGGCAATGGTACGGGGTTTCCAGTGTGCCGTGTCCAGTTCAAGCTCTGCCATAATGGATTTCACACGGTTTAGCTGGTCGATCGTATCGTAGATGCTAAAATCCCGTGAATATCCCAATCTGTCGATGTTGCCTCTCAGAATTCGGGAACACATTTTGTGGAAGGTGGAAACCCAAAGTCCTTTATGTGATGAAAACTGTTTTACGCGACCGACCATTTCATCGGATGCCTTGTTGGTAAAGGTAATGGCCAGGATGTTGTAAGGATTTACACCCTGAGACATCAAATAGCCGATGCGTCGCGTAATCACGCGGGTTTTCCCGCTGCCTGCCCCCGCCACCACTAAAAGAGGCCCCTCGGTATGGGTAATAGCCTCGCGCTGTTTGTCTGTAACGTTTTGTAATAGAGTCGTCATGGGAGTTTTTTAGCAATCAGGCTCGCAACAGCCTTTTTGTTATTCAAAACAAGTTCCCGATAATAAATAATTTTAAGGTCTTTGAATAAGTCCAAAAGTTCATTGGGTTTTAATAGGTAATCCTTGTTTTTAGGGCCTTCAAGCCCCAGTTCACAGTTCTCTAAAGTGTATGTCTCGTAGATAATCATTCCGCCGGGTTTTAGCGCCTCTTTCATTTGGGGAACCATATCGCGCTGAAGATAATAAAAACATGCAATCACATCGTAGGTATCTTTAGGTAATTTATAAGTCTCCAAATCGGCGACAAAGGCATGTATCTTAACATTATTCTCTATTGCCAGCCCCAGGGCTTTTTTGATAGCTGATTCAGAAATATCACAGCCGTCTACACTAAACCCATTTTTTGCCAGGAATATGGCATTGCGCCCCTCTCCCATTGCAATATCCAGCGCCTTTCCCCTGGGAAGGAGATCAATGTGCTCCCTTAAAAACTCAACCGGTTCTTTACCAAAGATATAAGCCTCCGTTTCGTACTTTTTGTCCCAAAATATCTTGTCCTTCTCCCCGGCAAACGATACAGGCAAAACATGACTCAATAGAGTATAAAAAATTATTATATACAAAAAACTACAATAATAAGGAATATATTTTTTATAATTGCGCATGCGATGACGTTATTATTTTTTATAGTGAAGCTTATCAATGTATTAGGAATGGTTTTCGTATCTTAATCGTATAGGATTTATTTATGCGTATTACAGGGTGGCATAAAATCCCCCTTGAAAAAAGGGGGTTAGGGGGTTGTAATTCTCCATTCCATAGAAAAAACACAACCCCCTCTTTCCCCCTAGTTTATTAAGGGGGACTATCTTGATAATTTTTCTTGTGCATGGCCTTTGCTCCAATATCCCTTCTATAGTGAGCGCCATTAAATGATACCTTTTGAATTGCCTCATAGACATTCTTTTGGGCCTCCCGTAAATCTTTTCCTACTGTCGTGACGCCCAAAACACGTCCACCGTTGGTTACAACCTTCCCATCTTTAGTAGAAGTTCCGGCATGAAAAACCTGGACATTATCCAAGCCCTTTAACGCTTCTAGCCCCGAAATTGGCAATCCCTTTTCATAGTTATCGGGATAACCATTAGAGGCCATGACAACACAAATCGAGGCGCAATCATGCCACTCAACCTCCACATCCTCTAAATTATCTTTTGCCGCTGCCAGAAGGAGGGGGACCAAATCACTTTTCATTCTCATAAGAATGACCTGTGTTTCCGGGTCTCCAAATCTGGCATTAAACTCAAGCACCTTCGGGCCGGCGCTGGTAATCATCAATCCGGCATAAATGACCCCTCTATAAGGCCGATTTTCCTTTTTCATGGCGTGGACAATGGGTACGAGGATATTTTCCTCTATCGAAAATTGCATATCATCTGTAATTAACGGCACCGGGGAGTATGCCCCCATACCACCCGTATTGGGACCCTTGTCACCGTCGTAAACTGCTTTGTGGTCTTGTGCAGATGCGAGAGGAACGATCGTCTGCCCATCCGTAATCGCGAGAATCGAGACTTCTTCTCCCGAAAGAAATTCCTCAATAACGATCTTGTTTCCCGCATAGCCAAAGACTTTTTCTTTCATAATATCATCTATGTGTTTGTCGGCCTCTTCCGGTGATTTACACACGAATACACCTTTACCCTTTGCCAATCCATCGGCCTTTATAACCTGAGGGAAACCACACGTAGAAATATGTTTCTTTGCCTGTTTCAAATCATCAAAAGTCTTAAAGTCGGCCGTGGGAATGCCGTGTTTTCTCATGAGTGTCTTTGCAAACACCTTGCTTCCTTCGATGATCGCTGCCCGTTTGTTAGGGCCGAATATATGCAGATGCCCATCCTTGAACCTATCGACAATACCGGCCGCCAGCGCATCCTCAGGGCCGACAACGGTTAAATCGATTTTTTGCTTCAGTGCGAAATTATAAAGACCCTCTACATTTTCCGCTTCGATATCTTTACATTCAGCAATTTCTGCAATTCCCGGATTTCCCGGCGCACAGAATATTTTCTTTACCATGGGCGATTGCGCAATCTTCCATGCAAGTGCGTGTTCCCTCCCCCCGCTTCCTACAATCAATATTTTCATTTAAATTTCCACCTTAATTGTTCAAGACATCCCGTTTAAGTCCCCCTTAGCAAAGGGGGAGTCAGGGGGTTGTGTTTTTTCTGGGTTATTCCCCATTTCCCCGTTTTCACGAGGACGAGTTTCATGAGGACAAGCTTACAACTCCCTTTGCCACCCATTGTATCGCTAGCATAAATAAAATTAATATTTCTACACAATTTAATTATTGTACCAGAACCACTGGGGGAAAAGGAAAGTTTTTTTGTCCTTGACTGTTAATGAAGGACTGATATACTGATTTAGTAATATTTGTATGCAACCAAATGCAAACAGGTATGTATTCACATAATAACGCGGGGTAGAGCAGTCTGGTAGCTCGTCGGGCTCATAACCCGGAGGCCGTGGGTTCAAATCCCACCCCCGCTACCAATACTTTCAAGGGTTTTGAGTTTCCCTCAAAACCTTTTTTATTACAGTATTCCAACGCATACATCTTGCTTGTCCAATATAAACTGACACTTTCATGCGCCTAGAATGCACAGATTGTGTTAGTACCGCACTCACTACGACATTGCCCTTGCCGAAAATAATATTGAAATACATTTTCGAATATCTTATACTCCGAGTAAAAGCATGAATCCCGAAAATGAATTACAACCCCTTATAGAAATTCTCTGCAATCTCAAAAAAGAAGGTAAGCTTCTTGTTGCGATTCTCTATGGTTCATATGCCAGAGGTACCCCACACAAAAGGTCAGATATAGACTTGGCAATATTTATCAAGTCAAAGAATAACGAAGAAGCGATTGAAATAATTGACAAAATTCTCATGTCTACAGAAAGAGACGTTTCCATATTAAGACTCGACGACGAGGATGAATCGCCATTCGTTATCCAGGAAGCGCTTAAAGGAATACATTTAATAGAACCAAACAATGACATTATTTACTCAATTGCCAATAGAGTCCTTCACGAAACTGAGGAAATAAGATTCAGGAGAACATTCCGTGTCTGATATCAAGGTAAAACGGCTTTTTGCCTTTTTGGATGAAGTGTTGGACTATTTTCCCGTGCGATCTGAAGGAATAGATAAAGACTCCTACTTTGCTAACAATCGCAGTATTTCATGAGAATTTTTTATATTTGTTATGAAAACCTGAGTCTCCAAAGGGCGTCCACAACTCACATAAAAGAGGTTACCGAACATTTGAGAAAAACCGGAAATGATGTCATTTTATTCGCCCCAAACATTGGCAAATATAAAACCGAAACTACCGTTCACACCGTCTACATCCCAACACTTAAAGTCAGATTTATCAAAGAATATATGTATTACGTGTGCCTTTTCTTTTATTTATTCGCATATCAAATAAGACTAAAAGCCGATATCTTTTATGTACGTGAGATGGGACTATCGATTGCCCCTGCCTTGATTGGTTTAATTTTTCAGATACCCCACATATTGGAGATAAACGGCATCCCGTCGGTTGATTTACAAAGCACAGGCGTCCATAACATCAAGCCAAAAATATTTGGATTTTTCCAGTACATAAATTTTATATTAGCAACCAGGGTAATTTCTGTCAGTGAGAATATAAAAAAAGAATTATTGCGCATTCATAGGAACACCAGGAAAATTTTTGTAATAGAGAACGGCGTTAACGTAGACCTTTTCTATCCTAAGGATAAAAAAGAAATACGCAACTTGCTGAAATTGGATTACGATTGTTATTATTTGATATTTGTTGGCAGTTTTTACCCTCACCATGGTGTATATCATATCATTCAGATAGTAAACCGTATCGTACAAAGATTACCAAATGTAAAACTCCTTATGATCGGGAAAGGATACTTGTTGGAAGACGCTATTAAGCTGACAAAAAAATTGGGATTAACATCACATGTTAATTTTATTGGCGAAGTTGAATATGAAAAGATACCACACTATATCAATGCAGCCGATGCAGGAATATATATTATCACAGGTACTGGTAAAATATATGGGAAATCAGGCTTAAAATTATACGAATATATGGCCTGCGGGAAACCCGTGATTACCGGTGAATCGTGCTGGGATTTTGCCCGGGACAATGGCATAGGCATAGGCGTATCGGAAAAAGATTATGAACAATCGGCAGACACCATTGTTAATTTGTTAAAGGATAACAAACTTATGAACACGATGGGCGAAAACGGCAGAAAACTTGTAATAAACTCCTTTGCGTGGGATATTACGGCAAAAAAGATATTGGACGTATGCAGAACGATATGGTAGTTTACAATATCAAAATACTTTGTCAATAAATAAGGTAATATAAATTGGGGAATAAGTATGAAGCTGTTTACCATTACGGAAAGAAAGCATCTGCTGGAAGAAGAGATCCATCGGATTGTAGAGATTATAAAAAAAGATTATGCGCCCGATAGAATAATTCTCTTCGGTTCGCTGGCAGAAGGAAAAGTACACGAATGGAGCGACATTGATATCCTTATAGTAAAGAGAACATCGAAGCGGCACATAGAAAGATGTCTGGAGGTATGCAAATTAATTAAACCAAAAATCGGAATAGATTTATTTATTTATACACCAGAAGAGTATGAGACATTTATCAACGAACGGTTCTCGTTTCTAGCTAATATCCTTAAAATGGGAAAGATACTCTATGAAAAGAGAGTCTAGTGAATGGATAAAAATTGCCGAGGAAGACCTTCGATCGGCAGAATGTCTTTTTACATTCTCTCTCTATAGGATGGTATGCTATCATGCGCAACAAGCTGTCGAGAAGATTCTCAAGGCGACTTTGACAGAGCATGAAGCTGAAGTCTCTCGTATCCATAATATTCTGGATTTATGTAACGCCATAGAAAAAATAGGGCATAAAGCCCCCCTTGTTGCCGAGGAGGCAATTTTTCTCAACAGCATTTACAGGGCAAGGTATCCTTCCGACTTAGGGTTGCTGCCGTCTGGTGAACCGACAAGGGAGGATGCCGATAATGCCCTGTCTATTGCAAGGAATGTAAAGAACTGGCTTAAGAATATTGAAAGAGAACATCGTTGATACAAGAGGCACAAGCAAATATCGCAAATATGAAAAGGCAAATTAACCGAATATCGAAGGAAGTAACGCTGATTAAGAAAATGTTAATATATGAAGGTGTTATTAATAAAAAAAACCGGGACTGCATGGAAGAACCTTCTGAACGCCTCAAAACAGATTTCAAAAAAGTGGAAAGGCCCATCCGCTGTTGAAGAGATAAGAGGACAGAGGGAAAAAACGCAATGACAATACTTACGCTTGATAGTTCAGTAATAATAGCCGCCTTGAGAGAGCCGGAAGAGAAACACGGAGTATGTATAAGACTTCTGGAGATGGTTAAAGATGCAGAATATTTTGCAGTTGAGCCGTATACAGTACTTGTAGAAGTAGTTGCTGCCATCAAGAGGCGAACAGGTTCCGAGCAGCTTGCTGAAAAAGTCAGGACACCGGTAATTACAACCGATGGAGACGTGTTGCCATGCTGTTTTGACATCATTGGTGAACACGTACTGGGCAACATTGTCAGCCAGAGATTTCTGGATATCTGGAATTCAGGCAAATATGTTGATTTCAGGCATAATCAGGCACTGCATAGAAAACTTTCCATGTGTATCAATTGCCTTCCATCGAACTACAAAACAACAAACAAAATACTTTTCTAATTTGATTTACTGATACAACGCAGGCATGAAGGTGCTGTAAATCTGATGCGGAAAATCCTTTAACCCAGCTTAGTAGCAGGGGCAGGAAAATAACTATTTCAATGCTAAAGGAAATTTACTTACCACGCTTCCCCAATAAAAAGTCTTATTATTTATTTTTGTTGCTGCTAATCTGTTTTGCTGTGGTACTTCGTGTTGTCTGCTTTAATGGGTTTTTTGGTTCAGATGATGTCGAATATAACAAAACCGCCTTTAAGCTTGCAAATGGTGATTTTTCACTTGATTCACACCATTCAAAGAGACTGGGATTAATCTTACCAACGGCGCTCGCATTTAAGGTATTCGGTTTTAGCGAAGTCAGTGCTGTTTTATTTTTACTCATTTGCTCTGCCGCAAACATCGTTATTGCATTTGCTGCCGGTAAAATCTTTTTTTGCGAAAATGTGGGATTGCTTGCTTCATTACTGATGCTGTTTCTTCCGATAGATGCGATATACGCTACGTTGTTAACGCCGGATTTGCCTCTTGTTACTTTCGTTTCTGCCAGTGGGATATTATTTATTTATACGGAGACATATGCCCAACGACACAGATATTCCCTTTCTTTTCTAACAGGTTTGTGTATTGGATGGGCTTACTTATTAAAGGAAACGGCTATACTAATCTTGTTTTTGTTATGCATTTGGATTTTGGCTCTTACTATAAGCAACAGAAAATTTAAAATCTCCTGGCTGTTTATTGGTTTAGGTTTCGTGCTCATATTATTATCTGAATTTGGTTTTTATTATTATAAGACTGGAAATTTGTTTGAAAGAATACTCAATGTCAGTGATGCGACTCAGAATATATCCCGGTGGTTAGAACTCACTTATAATGGCGCTTTATATAAAAGGTTAACTTCTGCAATACCATATCTTCTCTTAAGGGGAAATTATATATTTGGGTTTTACTTTTACCTTGTATTAGGAGGAATGATATATGCGCTTCTTAACAAATCTAAAGAACCAAAACATTTTATTTTTTGGTTTATTTCTTTATATGTGATATTGAATTTCAGCAGCACCAATATAAAGTCATATATCCCATTGCTCGCCAGTCATCGTCATTTCTATCCTCTGATTTTTCCGGGAATTATAATTATCTCTTTTTATTTGTACGATGCATATAAGGGCTTTATCAACAAAGACTTTGACAAGGTAAAAAATTTTTGCATTTCACTAATAATAATCGATTTTATTTTGATTTGCCTGAATTTATTCGAACATACCGTTACAGACATCCTCTTTGGTTCACTACTTTCAATATCAATTTTATACTGTATTTACGTTCTCACCAATCGGAAGAAGGAAATTGATAAAACACGTTTTGCAATTCCGGTATTATTAGGAGCCATTTTTCTTTATTCCCTGTATGTAGTTCATGTTGAAAATAACAGTATTCAAAAGCTAACCCGGAATGAAAGGGAAACTGTCTCTGTTCTTGGTACGCATTTAAGAAAAAAAATCTACACCGATTGCATGACAGAAGGCACACTGGAATACCTTTATGCATATCATTACGACAAACTAATCGTAGACTTTACGGGTGCGGATATGCAAGAAATATCGGGCTGTTATGTTATTGTTAATCTGGAAAATGTGATGCAGCTTAATGAATTTTATGGAACGGAAATTCCTGATTTTGTAAAAAACCCGCCGGATACCTGGAAAATAATAAAAAAATTCACTACTCCCAAAGGCGGCTCTTATATTATCATGCAGGCAAGTTAATTTATAAGATGCAGTGTCGTCTCAACCAAATCCCCCTTAGCAAAGGGGGTGAGGGGGGTTGTGGAAAACTTGCATAAAAAATTTAGTTTGATAGATTTTTTCACTCTTGTCCAAATTAAGATTTTAAAGATGAGCCCTGATTTGGTATAAGAGAGTCGTTAGGAAAAACTCATTAACCAAAGGAGGGCTCATGGATGAATAAATTTTGTAGCATATTTAGTCAGTTATTGCAATTGTTTCCTCGTTCAGAGTTTTATCGGA
>VGXX01000123.1 GCA_016873155.1 Planctomycetota bacterium
GAGTATCCTCCGCATTGTTCTGGATAAAGAATTTCTGCATGAGAGCGGTAATAACACTCAGGTAAAATTTGGAAGGGGAAGTTATTTGTCTGTGCCTGTTACAGAAAACAGCTCGGAACGGTTTGTTATCAGGGACTACAGACACGGTGGTTTATTGGGCAAGCTTTTTGGCGGGGTTTTCCTCAATGGAGACAGGCCTTTAAACGAAATGTTTACCAGTGAAATAGCATCACAAAGAGGCGTGCCATCCGCCGAAGTGATTGCCATAGCCAAGCGAAGGCTGTGGGGTTTATTTTATAAGGCAAAGTTTATATCAAAGGAGATAGACGGCGCTGTAGACATAATCGAATTCCTCAAAAAATCTTCGCCAGAATTCATACAGACTTATAAAAAGCCGGTAATCCTTGCCCTCGTAAAACTGATAAGGAATATGCACGATGCAGGTATCTATCATGCAGATTTGCATCTAAAAAATATACTCCTGAAAAAAGATTCAACCGGGGAGTTCACAGCATACATCATAGACCTGGATAAATCGGTCGTTTTGGATAAGCTTGATATTCAGCAAAGGATCAAGAATTTGCTGCGTCTGGATCGCTCTCTTGAGAAACTGCGCTGGTTATCAGGGAAGACACACTCATATCAAAAAAACAGGAAGGACGATGGAGGCAACCACGCCTCGCCCCTCCCTCGATGGGAGGGGACAAAGGGGAGGGTGAAACAAGGATTTCCTGATATGGATTATCAATATAACATACCGGCTTCCCATGTCACCGAATCGGGAGAATTTTTGGGCAAAAAATTAGCTTTGATTTCTAAAACGGATAGACTCAGGTTTTTTAAGGCTTACATGTTATTTGGTACTGCGATTGACAAAAATTGGAAAATGTATATACGCCGATATTATTCGCATCACTCACTGCACAAGTTCTGGTGGCGTCTATCGGGTTTTTCAAGAAGCAATCCTGAGAAAGGTAAATTACAAGGAAAAAATTTTACCGAGTTTCTCTTTGTGAAATCCGTAATTTAATTGTATAGGAACTTTCATTTTCTTTATGCTGGTTATACGATGTATGGCATAGAGTAGAAAAGGGGGCTTGGGGGTTGTAAACTTGTCGTCGTGAAAACGGGGAATAGCCCGGAAAAAACACAACCCCCTGAATCGTTCGACTGAGCTCACGACGAAGTCCCCTCCTTGCGAAGGAGGGGAAAGAGGGGTGGTTATAAGTTCAACTTTTGGGAATTTCAATGTTACATAAATAGTAGCGCGAGATTTATCTCGCCTGCTGCGACTAAAAGGTAATCAACAGAAATAGGCGACTTGAAAGCCGCGTTACAGCATTAATTTCAAACTATTATTCCTCCCCCTTTCTCCCCCTCAATGAGGGGGAGAAAGGGGGAGGAATTATCTTTAATTTAAGGTCATAACTATGCTCATACAAAATATAATAGGTCCAATCATTGCATATTTCATAGGCAGCATCCCCTTTGGATTTTTACTCACGAAGTTTATAAAAGACATCGATATCCGTCAGGTTGGGAGCGGTAATCCAGGCGCAACGAACGTTGCGAGGGTCTTGGGTAAACCGTATGGTATATTGGTGTTTTTCTTAGACATGCTCAAAGGTTTTTTGCCGGTTTATTTCTTTGATCAGTTGTTTTCCGGTTACGGCCACAATCTGGCGTTGATATTATGCGGGGTTGGTGTAATATGCGGCCATACTTTCCCCATTTTTCTGGGTTTTAAGGGAGGAAAAGCAGCAGCAACGGGTTGTGGGGTATTTCTGTGGTTAGCCCCGGCGCCGCTCTTTATTGCCGTTGCAGTGTGGTCATTGACGGTCTTCATTTCCCGTTACATATCTCTGGGTTCCATGATTAGTTCTGTGGCGCTTGTAGCAAGTTTAATACTCTTTGGCAAAGAACCTTTTCGACATGGACTTCCTCTGACGTTATTTTCCATATTCATCTCAATGCTCCTTATTGTTCGTCACAAAGCAAATATAAAAAGAATTGTAAATGGCACCGAAAGCAAAATCGGCAAGAAGGCTAAATCGCCAGATCTCGCTGAAAATTAATAAATTTACCCGCGAAAGACGCGAAACAGACGAAATCCCTTTCGCGTCATTCGTGGGTCTCTGCTTTTTTGTTACTTTGATGTCTTTTAGCGTATTTCGTGGGCATCTCTGTTAATAAAAATATCCTTGACCTTTGAAAGGCGTGGGGTATAGTATTTTGCGGGGTGGATGAGCGCCGGTCCAAATACCAGGGAAGAGGTTGAAAAACACTGGGGCGTCAGGACATAGGCCATAGAGCCGCAGTTAATCCCATTTTGGGAGCGCCAACCTCCTTGCGACATCCACCCCTGAATCTTTCGGACAATCTAAACATGAGGAAAAAGGTTAACAAGTGAGAAAATTGTCTTGGGAAGGGTTTCCAGTCCAGCACAGCAGAGGGTCAAACCTTCATTATTCAATTACAACAGTCGTCTTTCTTGGTTTGTGTTTCTTTTGTATATTGCCGATTGCATAAGGAAGATTCGCTCCAGTGTTACCCTCCTATTGATTTGCTATTTCAGTAAAAGAATCCCGGCGGTAGGGTCTTCATGCATCTGCTGCATAGCTCAAACATGCCTGAATATCTTTCTTCGTTAAGTAGGGAAAGTCTTTTAGTATTTCTTGATATTTCATATTGGGTTTAAAAATCAAATAATGCAAAAAACACAGCCTTATCTTATATGCAATCGGTTTATCTTTGTCAAACTAAAAAAGCCATGAGATTTTTCCAATCTCATGGCTTTTCGCTGAACAAATTTGACCCCATGGGGATTTGAACCCCAGTTCACAGATCGAAAATCTGTTGTCCTAGACCAGGCTAGACGATGGGGCCACATAGTAAATTTATACCACGAATTTTCTGTGGTAAATCGTTACTAAAATGGTGAGGGCAGATGGACTCGAACCATCGACGCCCGCCTTAAAAGGGCGGTGCTCTACCAACTGAGCTATGCCCCCTATTATATATGCTCCATTCCTAATTGCATGTAAAAAATAAAATTTCTGACAAGATTCGGATTTCGGATTTGCACCATTACACCTTCAGTATCTCTTCCGTCTTTTTCTTGACCAGATCGTTTAGCTTACCCTCGTATTCGTGGATAAGCTTTTGTATATCATCTTTGGTGCGCTTGGCGTCGTCTTCGGTCAGGATGCCTTCCTTCTCTTCTTTATCAGCATGTTTGTTGGCGTCGTGTCTGATATTTCGCAGAGACACCTTTGCCGTTTCCCCTTGCTCTTTTGCCTGCAAAGCAAGTTTCTTTCTTCGCTCCTCGTTGAGTGGCGGAATTACGATGCGCAGGGCCTTCCCTTCAGCCGAAGGGGTTAAACCAAGATCGGATTGTAAGATAGCCTTCTCAATACTTGCGAGTATCGTGGTATCGTACGGTTTAATCATTATCGACTGTGCATCTGGTGTTGAAATAGCCGCCAGTTGTTTTAACGGTGAAAAATCTCCGTAACATTCTACTTTTATATTTTCCACCAGTCCCGGACTCGCCCTGCCTGTCCTTAAGCCTCTGAGCTCCTCTTGCAGGTGCATAACGACCTTTTCCATCCTTGCCCGTGCGTCTTTACAGATAGATTCTTTTGCCATAGTGCATTATTCCCCGATATATGTCCCAACAGGTTTACCCAAAATTGCCTTTTTGATATTTTCACGTTTATTCATATTAAAAACGATGATGGGCAATTTATTTTCCATACTCAAGGAGATCGCCGTTAGATCCATTACCCCCAGTTGCTTGTTCAAGACGTCCATATAGGTCAATTTTTTGTATAGCTTTGCAGATGCATTTTCCAGGGGATCGTCCGTATATACGCCGTCAACCCGCGTTGCCTTCAACATTACCTCTGCGCCGATTTCAATCGCACGCAATGAAGCCGCCGTATCGGTTGTAAAATAAGGGTTTCCCGTTCCACCAGCGAAAATAACGACGTTTTTTTCTTTTAAATATTTCAGGCAGTTTCGCAGTACAAAGGGTTCGGTAATATTTTTAATCTCTATGGCGCTTATTACATGCGCCCTGATGTTAAACCCTTCCAAAATATCCTGCAAGAGCAGCGCATTAATTGCCGTGGCGATCATGCCTACCTGATCGGCCTGTACCCTCGACTTGCCGGCGCTGCCGAACTTTGCGCCCCGGAGGATGTTGCCGCCGCCCACAACGATTGCCAGTTCAACTCCGGTTGCTGAAACTTTTTGTATTTCTTTGGCTAATGCAATAAAGTTTTCTGTTTCTATGCCGCGTCCATTTTCATTACCAAAACCTTCGCCGCTTATCTTTAATAATACTCGTTTATACTTGATATTCCTTTTCATGGGCACGGGGGTAATGCAACGTTTCTTGACTGGCTAACACTCTCCAACCTCGAATCGAACGAACCGATTAACTTTGATATTTTCCCCTATTTTGGCAATATTTGCAATTAATAATTCATTGATCGTTAGAGTGTTGTCTTTTATGAAAGGCTGCTCCAGCAGGCATCTTTCTTTATAAAAACTATCCAGCTTTCCGGCAACAATCTTTTCGATAATATTCGCAGGTTTTCCCTTGACCTCTTCCATAAATATCTTCTTTTGCTCTTCTATAATCTGGCTGGGGATATCCTCTCTTTTTACAGCTACCGGTTTTGTAGCAGCAACCTGCATGCAGACATCCTTCAATAACTGCTGAAAGACCTCATTCTTTGCCACGAAATCAGTCTCACAGTTGAGTTCCACCATTACCCCTAATTTCCCGTTGGTGTGAATGTAGGTGCCGATCCTGCCTTCGGCTGTTGCCCGCTGCTCTTTCTTTGCAGCCTTAGCAATACCCTTCTTTTTAATAATCTCCAGGGCCTTCTCAAAGTCGCCTTTAACATCGTCCAGGGCGCTCTTACACTCTAATATACCAGCCCCGGTTTGTTCTCTCAACTTCGTAATACTCGATATATCCGCCATGAACAACCTCCGTACACGGTAGTATAAAACTACTGTCGTTTTATGTCCTGTATAATGTAATCGTATAAATTAACCAACGAATGGAAACCCATATGAAATGTTCTTTTATGGTAGTAGTCTGACTTGCAGTTTGTATGGATACGTATACTGTTATCTTTTAACGCATGGAAGGAATTTTTATTGAACCTTCAATATCCTTATCAAACTTTTGCGACAGTCATCAGGAGTTCCTTGCCAGCCAAAACCGCATCCGCCGTCCTGGTTAAAAAGAGATTGATTGCACGTATGGCATCGTCATTTCCCGGGACACAAATGTCTATCATATCAGGGTCGCAATCCGTATCAGCAAGACATACCGTTGCAATTCCCAGCTTTTTTGCCTCGCTGATGGCGTTGTGTTCGTGCTTTGGATCAACTACTACAAGGGACCCCGGGAGAGAACTCATATTACGAATGCCTTCCAGGTTGGTAAGTATCTTTTTGCGTTCCCGATTAAGAGAGGAAATGGCCTTTTTGCTAAACTGATTAATGTCCCCGGTTTTTTCTAAGTTTTCCAATTCTTCCAGACGTTCTAACCGTTTCCTTATGGTATCGAAATTTGTCAGTGTGCCGCCCAGCCAGCGCTCGCTTACATAATGCATCCCGCAGCGTTTTGCCTCCCGTACGACAATATCCTGCGCCTGCCATTTGGTGCCTACAAATAACACGCCTTTTTTCGTCTGGACAAGACTTGTCAAAAACTTGCATGCGGTAACAAGCCCTTTCGTTGTTTCCCGTAAATCAATAATATGGATTAAATTCCGTTTGCCAAAGATGAAAGGCTTCATCTTTGGATTCCATTTACTCGTCCGATGGCCAAAATGAAATCCCGCATCGACCAATTCTTGAATACTCACAGTAGACAAATAATCTCCTCTCCAATAAAATAAACCAATACACAAAAGAATTAGAAAGTTACAAATTATATTAACTGGGGATGAAATGTCAAGCACATTTTATATCAGCAAAAGCAAAATATTCTTTATCCCTTTTTTGGTGTTTTTTTCCTGAAGCGTCCGATTTTCAAATATACGCCAATATTCGCAGTGCTATCTAGACAGGGTACGATTTTACCATCGGCTGAGGTAAGTAATGTTGTCACACCGGGACCGTGTCCCGCCGTTACGCAATTACTGTGCACAATTACCCCTATGCTTACAGCGCCCGTTCTGTAAATCCTTCCAAAGGTGTGGTCTGCATCCATGATCGCCACGATATCGCCAAATCGCAATGTCTGGAGATTGCACTTCTTTACCCGTTCCTTATCAAACAATTGTATGTCGTAATCTCCACGATAACAATGTTGAGACCCCAATCCTGAGCCCATAATTGCTGCCGGGATAATATGGGTTACCGGGACACGCAATACGTCCTTTGTCTTGTCCTGTCTGATGGGTAATTTATCGAGAAGAGATGGAGACATGTTGATGATTTTAATATGGGAATACTTTGCAAAAGACAGCCCTACGCCAATACCACGGATGAGTATTTTGTCCCCTATGGCAAGCTTTTCAAGGGTTCTGTCTTCAAAATCAACCAGCACATTTTCAATACCGCCGTGTTTTCCTGTAACAACGCCTGTATGGCCTTTCGCATCACCGGATATAACCCTGGCAATATTTCCGATGCAGGACAACAAATTTAATGCGCCATTCTCTTCTCTATCCTTATTTTTAACTGATACACACGGTTCCACGTGGTCCGCTTCCCATGTAATGGCGTTGTCACCTACTTTGACATTGTAGGTAATGCCGCCCACACTTGGCAGTATGGTAGGCTTCCCTTCGGGTGTTATGCAATAAGGCTGCGAACCACTCATCGGGCTTGTGACCTCACCCATGACAGATATTTCTACAAGATTCTTTTCATTCGTTTCCATAAGCAATCCTTCATAATACGGGTTTATCCTTTAACAAAGGCCAATGTAATGCCTCGCGCAGTTGGACATAGTTTTCCGCACAGCGTCGGGCAAGGTTTCTGACCCTGCCAATATAACCCGTACGCTGTGTGACTCCAATAGCTCCCCGCGCATCCAGCAGATTAAAGGTGTGAGAACACTTTAAGACATAGTCGTAGGCAGGCAGCACGAGGTCTTCTTTTAAGAGTCTTTGACATTCTTTTTCATACGTATCAAAGAGCTGGAAGAGCATGGCCGTATCCGCCACTTTAAAATTATACGTGGAGAATTGGACTTCATCCTGCCTGTGAATATCCCCATAGGTGTAACCTTTAACCCATTCGAGGTCAAAAACGGATTCCTTTGCCTGAATGAACATGGCAATGCGTTCGAGTCCATAGGTAAGTTCGAGGGTGATGGGTTCGAGTTCCAGGCCGCCTGCCTGCTGGAAATAGGTAAACTGAGTCACCTCCATCCCGTCCAGCCATACCTCCCAGCCAAGACCAGTAGCGCCAAGGGTTGGGGATTCCCAATCGTCTTCAACAAACCGCACATCGTGTTTCACGAGATCGATACCCAGGAATCTCAAACTGTTTAAATAGATATCCTGAGAATTCTCCGGCGCGGGTTTGATTACCACCTGGAACTGGTAGTAATGCTGTAATCGGTTAGGGTTTTCACCATATCTGCCATCGGTTGGCCGCCGGGAGGGTTCGACATAGGCGCATTTCCAGGGTTCGGGGCCAAGCGCCCTGAGAAATGTCGCAGGGTTAAAAGTTCCAGCCCCCTTTTCGAGGTCGTATGGCTGCCATATCACACAGCCATAATCTGCCCAATAGTTTTGTAGTTTTAAGATAATTTCCTGAAAGGTCATCATAGTCTTAAGGTAATGTTTAAAATTTTTTAAAAGTTCTGGAATTTCAAACAATCCGTTCCTCCCCCTTGATGGGGGAGGCTAGGTGGGGGTGAAGGGAAAAAGCCAATCACCCTCCCTGAATCCCTCCCATCGTTCGACTGAACTCACGACGAAGTCAAGGGAGGGATTGTTTACAATTCATGTAGTTGCCGAAGGCCTGTTTTAAGATTATGCCACAAAGCTCCAAAGACACAAAATGAAATATTTTTCAAGTACCAAAAAATGCAAATACCTTAGGGCCGCATAGCCGCAACCAAAGTAGTGCTGATAAGGCAAGTGACGTGTGGCAGGCTTCGTCGTGAGCTCAGCCGAACGGTGACAAGTGACGTTTTTTCCCGTCACTCGCCATTCGACACACGCCACTTCCCCGTTTACACGTATATTTCTTCAAAACCACGCAGGTGGAAATCAATCTCTCCCAGGCCTTGTTCGTGCGATTCTTTGATATAACCCACGTCTTTGGGCTGGATACCAAACAGGGTGGCGCCATAGGCGTCGGTAGCAACCGGATCAGTGCTTACAATGATGCGTCTTGCCCGTTCGGGAGAATTGTCAACATCATCCAGCCGCCCACCCGTAGGACCGTGATTTTTCAGTATCCGAAAGGCATCGAGTACGGTAAGGTCTATTTTAATGAATTTATTGAGGTCGGCAATCTTTGGGTGTATATCGGTGTGGAGACTGCCCCTATCGCCTCCGATCATGCCAAAGACGTTTTTGAGTCCCATAGAAAGCCTCGATGTGCCGTGCTGCTTTGCAATAGGCACATTAATAAGCACATCCACTTCATTTGCATATATCATTTCTTCGTAAAAAGACCATGATTTCAAAACCTTGCCGTCAGGAATTGCGAAGTCGTTAAAACGGCTTTTATTAATATAGACTACCGCCGCATCCGCCTTACGGGCCGCAGCGGCAATACCGCTATTTTCATAGGAGGTCTCAGGGTTTGCGGAACAGGTGTGATCCATGACTTTTACCACGCTTGCTCCAGCCTCCCGGCACAACTCCACGAGGGCTGCCACCACATAAGGATTGGTATTGGCGGCGAATTCAGGCTTTTGATTCCAGGCAATATTGGGTTTGATAATGACCCTGTTGCCTTTGGAGATGAGTTTATCCATACCGCCCAGGGCATTCAGGGCGCGCCGCACCATCTCTTTAATAATCGTTGGTTCATCGGCAGTGTCAGAAACGTTTCCGTGAGCGATAACCAGTCCCGGCTTTAGGTGGTGTTCCTTGTGTTTTTTTAAGGCAGGTCTTTTTTTGATCGTACCTAAATAGGATAAACCGTAGATGCCAGCGCCCACGGCAATACCCGTTTTGAGAAATGCTCTGCGTGAGATTTTGTTGTCAGTAAACATAAATATAGTTTACCCTGTAAAAGTTTCTTTTTTTGTAAGTTTTTTTGTGCCCTTTGCGTTTTGTTTTCTTCTCTTTGCGCTCTTTTTGGTTATGGTTTTATCCTATTTGACTCCTGTTTATATTTTAGACACGAAGACACAAAGGCACGAAGAAAAAACTAATCTCTTTGCAATTTTATCGAATTTAGCATTCATACTTTACGGTTGCTTCACTCTCAATAACCTCTTTTAGCGCCTCATTCCAAGCCTTTTTCATCTCTATTGCCCCATTCCACTCCATCCAGGCATCTTCTAATTCTGGAGTTGCCTTATTTTTCAGATCTTTTGAGAACGCTTCAAAATCCTTTCCATATTTTCTTTGAAAAGTCTTTATAATCCTGTCATAGGTCTTTATTTTACTTTCTATTTGGGTAATCACGATATCCTTCAGTGCGACAGTTTCGTCTTTATATACTCCGGAAAGAACCAAAGGTTTAATCAAATGTATAAGAAATTTTTCAGTTTTCATTCGTT
>VGXX01000124.1 GCA_016873155.1 Planctomycetota bacterium
CAGCTCATCCCCCCCACAATTCCCTGCGATGGGAAATACGTACTCACCAGCGATGACATCTTGGTACAGGAAGAGATTCCTAAATCTATCATTATAGCTGGTGGTGGCGCTGTAGGAGTCGAGTTCGCATGTCTTTTTAACATACTCGGTTCAAAAGTCACCATCGTAGAACTTCTGGGTGACGTTCTTCCTGCCGAAGACAAAGAAACCCGCGCTACTTTAAGGAAAATACTTGCTAAAAGAGGTGTTGACATTTTAACAAGAACTTCTTTAGAAAAGGTTGAAGTCAATAGCGGCGTTCGTGTAGAAATAAAAAGCAACATCGAGCTCCCCCACTCCCCTACCACAGCCGAAAACCCTGTCCCTTTCTCCGAAAAAGGAAAGGAATATTTAAAGGCGGATTGCTTACTCCTGGCGTTAGGCAGAACACCGGCATTAACCAATCTTGGAATAGAAAGATTCTCTTTAAGTTTTAAAGGAAAATATTTGCAAACGAATGAAGTTATGGAGACCAGCCAAAAGGGACTTTACGCAATCGGGGACATTACCGGCCCCCCCCTTCTAGCTCATAAGGCTTCAAATGAAGGTCTGTGTGCTGTTTCCCACATTGCAGGCAAAGAAACTACCCCGATAAATTATCAAAATATTCCACGGGTAACGTATTGCTCTCCACAGGTAGCAAGTGTAGGTCTTACCCAGGAAGAGGCAGAAAATAAAGGATACAAAACAAAAGTGGGGAAATTTCCACTCATTGCCAATAGTAAGGCCATTATTGATGGAGAATATGAGGATGGGTTTGTAAAGATTATTGCAGATGAAAAATACGGTGAAATATTAGGGGTACATGCCATAGGGCCCAATGTGGGTGAGTTGATGTGGGGAGTCTCACTTACCACAGTTTTAGAAGGCACAGCTTCCGAGCTATCGAGCAATATATACCCCCACCCCACTCTTTCTGAAGCCATTCTAGAGGCTGCCCATGCAGTTGTTGATAAAGCAATTCATTTATAAAGCTGTAAAAATAATTTGACATTTGCAATCGATTTTTGTATAAGCTTGATCTAAATATCAGAATGTTTTAAATAACATTATTGGAGTAAGGGAATGGTTTCCTATCCTATCCTATAAAATCGAATTATCATAGACGAAGAAACTTCTTTTTTTATACGCAGAAAATTTTTCAAAACGCCTTTTCTGGCCAGAGTTCCGGAAAAGGCGTTTTTTGTTTGACAACGTATTAGCTTTTTTTTGGGTGGTAATTTTTTTCTATTTGTCCAAAAACAATTTTTAATATCTGATAGCACATCTTGATGTCATCAGAATCTCTTGTTTTGAGGAAAGCAATAAGCTTGTCAATTTCATTTTCAAAGGTATCGCCTTTAGATTCAGGGTATTCAAAATCAAAGAGGTCCCTAAGAGAGCTATGGAGGGCATGGCTTATCTTTTCCAGTGTTATTAAGGATGGTATCGATACACCTCGTTCTAATCTGGAGATGGTCTCGGTGGCTACGTTTACGGACGCTGCCAGGTGTTCCTGCGTCATCTCACGTTCCTTTCGGACTCTTGCAATCTGTGCCCCTATAAGTTTTTCTATATTCTTTGCCATCTCACCATTCCTTTATGGCCTAAAGTATAGACAAATTTAGTCTGGTTTAACAGGAGGTGTAATGATGATATTTATATTGACATATTACGTCTATTCAAATATACTCCTTGCTATTTTAGTTTGGTAAGGTTGGGTGAAGCGGCCTGCCCCTGCATGCCTTGAGCATGTGGAGCGCACCCAACAAAACGGGGGATGGTAAAGATGGGTTCACTTCGTTTAACCCATCACACATAAACTCAACTTGCGACTTAAGAATGTTTTTTTACATGAGCTTTTAACAAAGCAACGCTATGACTTAGAATAAAAGTGGTGCAATGCATGCACCGAAACATAGAGTCAGGGAAATGGAGGAAATCTATTATGATTAACAGAAGATTTTTGCTAGGGCTATTTTTAGTTTTTATAAATTCTTTTGTTGTTGCTAATGTTTTCGGCTCTTGGAAAACCGAAACTGTAGACAGTAGCGGTTGGGTAGGAAGTTACTCTTCTTTGGCACTTGACTCCTCTGGCAATGTGCATATCAGTTATCATGACTATAGTGATTACACTGGTGTTAACCCATCCCTCAAGTATGCCAACAACGCCGATGGTTCATGGAAGATCAAAACAATAGATAGTAGCAAAAATGTAGGCTATCACACCTCAATAGCGGTTGATTCATCAAACAAGATACACATCAGTTATACTGGTTCTGGCATTGACTACCTCAGATATGCCACAAATAAAGACGGCTCTTGGTCAACAACAATTTTGGACAGCAGCGAAGGCGTGGGCAAATATACTTCTATAGCTATTGACTCATCAGACAGGGTACATATTAGCTATAATGATTATGATAACAATGACCTTAAATATGCCACTAATGCTTCTGGTTCTTGGAAGACTTCGACAATAGATAGCCTTGGATGGGTGGGCGAGTATTCTTCTATAGCAATTGACAAATCAGACAAAGTACACATCTGCTATGAAAATTATACCGAAGGGTATCTTAGATATGCTACCAATGCCTCCGGTTCGTGGGTAACTTCGACTTTGTATAGTGTTGGGTATGGATACGTTGGATTGGTTAATTCCATAGCAGTTGATGGATCAGGCAAGGTGCACATTAGCTTTTGTGATGGGAACGGACATCTTAAATACATTACCAATGCCTCCGGCTCATGGGTAACAACAACTGTTGACAACCTTGCGAGTGATTTCGGTGGTTATAATTCGGTAGCGCTCGACTCATCAGGCAATGTGCATATCAGCTATTACGACAAGGAATACCAAGACTACAACAAGTACAATACTAGCTTAAAGTACGTCACCAACACCTCCGGTTCTTGGGTAACGACAACTGTTGATAGCAGTGAGGATGTTAGTAGTAGTGATTCTGGTTTAGGCGGATACAATTCTATCGCAGTTGATAAATCGGGTAAGGTTCATATCAGCTATCATGATAGCACTAATAAAATCCTTAAATATGCTACCAACTCAGATCAATCAACAACAACACCGACACCTTCTGCAACACCCACGGCAACACCAACACCGACTACAACTGGTCATACAGCGGCTCTATGGTTGAGCAAATCTGAGGCTTTTCAGGATGGCGATTCTATTGTAGTAACGTTATGGGATTGGGATTTAAATACGTCTAGCAGCTATGCTGATACGGGAAGAGTTAAAATTAAATCAAATACAGATACAACAGGTTTCTCTCTTACGCTTACGGAAACGAGGGTTAATTCTGGTACATTCAAAAGTACATTTATGACGGCCAATACTACAGACTCATCCGCATCACCACCCAAAATAGGTGTTGCTGAGAGTGATACGATAACAGTGTCTTATTTGGACAACCTGAATGCTGATGGTAATAGTACAACAATAACGAGTACAGTTTCAGTAACAGATGAAGCAACGCCAACGCCGACAGCAACACCGACACCGACAGAAACGGGCATCATTGTAGGTACAGTTACAGGTACAGATGACTATTTTGAATTTCCGCTTCCGGGCGCTACAGTATCAACCGATACGGGGGGCTATTCGGCTACTACAGGTCTGGATGGTAGTTATACGATAGCTGACGTATCCGCTGGAGATTATACGTTAACAGCGTCGGCAACCGATTATGACTCGGCTTCGCAATCTATTACAGTAACGACAGACGGAGTAACGGTAGCTGATTTTGCATTGGCGTCATCCATTGCGCCGCCTACTGGATGTGAGGCTGAATCGATAGATGTATCTCCATCCTGGTTAAATCTTAAGAGAAAACAGAGTGGTTATATAACGGTAACGATAAAAGGTAGTGATGGTTGTTTTGTTGAAGGAGAGACAGTAAAGGTGACGATTAATGCGGCTGGTAAGAAGCGCATATCAGTATCACCAACAAGTGCTTATACAGACAGCAATGGTAATGCAACGTTTACAATAACTGCAAAGAAAAAGCCGGGAAAAGCAAGGGTTACATTCTCCACGGATTTCTATAGTGATGTGAGAACTTCACTTAATGTGAACGTTAGTAAATAATTGTGGGAAGAAAGGAGAAAGAACAAAATATTTGTAACCATCAGTGTATTCTTGTCCTCTTGTCCTCTTGTACTGCTTCATTATTTTTAATGAAAGGGAAAAAGTCATGAGAAAAAGTATTTACGGCATGTTTTGGATTTTATCGTTGGTAATAGTGTTTTTAATCAACAACTCTGTTTCGCTTGCACAATCAACCACAGAAGCAACAATCACACAGGATGATCAGAGTTCTGTAAATGCCGAGCAAAAGGACAACGAAATTCAGAATCAGGCAACTATTGACACGGTATACCTGAATCTCAACATGTTTGTAGTTGGTGATGTTTTAAATACAGAAGACGGCGGAACAGACAGCATTTACCTAAAAAATAATGGAACTACGATATGGGGACCTGTCGAAGCATCCGGAGGTGATGTTATTGACATTGAGACAGTAATTGCCGTTACTAAATCTTCGAGTGTTCGTCTTGAACTTTGGGACGGAAACAGTGGTAAGTCGTTGGGTAAGTTCAGCCTTAGTTTCAATAGCCTAAACAAAATAGTAGATAAGGGAGAATATTATTACAATTTTCGTAACAAATGGTATTCTTCTGCAACGTGGAATTATAAGTTGAACTATGAGGTTAAATTATCAGTTCCCTTGGTTGCTGATACAAAACCCCTTTCTTCTGATGCGTCATCTTTTAAAGTGTCTATTTCTGGTCCGACAGCTTTACTAATACAAGGGCAAACAGTAACAATTACTGGAAAAGTTACTGATAGTTCTGGAAAACCGTTAAAAAATGAGGTTTTGGGCGTGGACGATGGGCTGACTCTTCTCTGTTCACAAACAACTACGGACAGCAATGGACGTATCAATTATACCGCTACTGTTAACGCAGCAGGTACGGCGGTGGTCGAGTTCCTTGTTCGTGATTATAGATATCCTTTTGTCTTTCAAGCAGCTAAAAAATCCGGTAATGAACTCTTAGCCAACCCTCTATATTTATCTGCATGTACAATTCAAAATAAATCCTCGCAAGACATAAAAGTTACAACTACGATTGATAATGGTACTCAGTACACCCACAAAGTATCCAAAGGCAGAACCACACCAATTCTTAAGCTAACAAATAAAGCCATGAAACGAGTTACAGTTTTTAAAGGGGAAACATTTTCCGTTGATTTGGGTGCATTGAGTGGTAATGCCTCGGTAACTGTAAATAGTAGTGGTGTTGGAACTGTTAGCTTTACAGGAGGAACCGGAGTAGTCTATCGTGGTAAGGTATATGCCACTACTGAAAGTGTTGTTGGTGTATGTTGGGCACCTGGTGGAGATTTCGGAACTACTCCTGTATCATTGTCTGGCGAGGTCGCTCTTTGTGTTGGTACTGATGGTGTGAGTGTTCGTGTCAGTGGGTCGTCTGGCGGATCTACTACAGGGTTCAAAATTCAAATTTATTAACAAGCAAGTTGCGTAGGTTGGGGTAGAGCGAGGGCGAAACCCAACACAGGCCTTTTCAGGATTTTTATAAATGTTGGGTTTCGTTCCTCAACCCAACCTTATTGTAAAGAATCCACCCGCGGAGCAGGTGGCTTTGGGTTAACCCCTAAAAGGGGATGAGTTTGCCGTTTGTACTCCGTCATTACGCGAACTGTAAGTAATTTCCTTAGTGTGTATAACTAATAACGATTCGTTTTCATGCAACCAAAATGCTTCTTTCAGATCCAAGAGGTAAGCCTATTTACATTTACAATGTTTTATACTCAAAATCATTGCTGTCCAAATTATCAGAGAAGTCCAAGTATACCCCTTGAATTTATTGGTATTTTGGACAAGTTTTAGATGTTTTTAAAACCAGGTTTACCATAGGTGCTGTCCGAATTACGTGAAATTGAGATTCAATTGTTTCTGTTCGTAAGGAACAGGTGGTATTTCAAACGGTTTATCGAGCCAAGCCCAAATATCTCGGTGAGTAAAGAGGTTCATACGCAAGAGGGCTACCAAATTGGAGAGAGACCATGCGAACAGTGATTTCAGTTGGAGATACTTCAGGATCAACATTGAGATGAGTGCTGTCCAAATTTGAATTTTTACGGCGTTGGCACTGGTTCCCACAAAGGTCTTTATTTTGAGGTTTTGTTTGAGTGCCTTAAAAAACAGTTCGATTTGCCATCGATCCTTATATATGGCAACAATGGTTGTAGCAGCAAATTTCATATTGTTCGTGAGAAATACAAGGATTTCGTCTTTCTCTGGGTCATACATCTCTATCCGCCGGAGAGGATAAGGACACTTTTCGTCTGCTTTCGTTCCGGTAAGACGAATAATCTTGTCTTTGAGAATATGGCCGTTCTTCGGGAATTCTTGTTCTTTGATAACTTCGTAAAGGGTATTATTCTTCATTCGGGTAACAAAATAGATACCTTGGGCTGTCCACTTGCCAAAGAGGGCGTAATCATTATAGCCTCTATCATCTACCACAACAGTACCAGGATCAAATGATAGCTGATGTGCCACCTTCACATCTGAAACATTTCCTTCTGTGATAATAGCAAATGAAGGGAGATAACCATCATGATCCAGAATAAGATGTAATTTGACTGCTCCTTTGGTACGGCGGAATTTTGCCCAGTCAAAAAGTGATAGAGACAAGTCAATTGTGGAAGAATCCAGACTGACCAACTTGTTCTTAAATCTGAATTTCTTCTTTCCCGAAAATTTACCACGGCATTGCTCCAACAGATTCAAGAAAACCTTTTGGTAAAGTTGCCACGGACGATGTTCATTGGCATACGCAAGCGTAGAACGACTCGGTACAGTAATTCCCAAATGTGTCAACTTACCCTCACAACTCCTGAGTCCTCCTGTTATTTCTCTCAAAGAATGCGCCCGTCCCAGTTGGCAAAATAGCATGGAAACAAACTGATTCCAGCAAGAAAACCCTCTGGCATGGTATTCAGCACGGGTCTCTTTTACTGCCCGATAAAACTCTGAACGAGGAAATAATTGCAATAACTGACTAAATATGCTACAAAACTTATTCATGCTTGAGCCCTCCTTTGGTTAATGAGGTTTTTCCTAACAACTCTCTTATACCAAATCAGGGCTCAGCTTAAAATCTTAATTTGGACAAGAGTGACTCAAAATAGAACATCTCACTGGGAAAATACAGGCTTGACGAAGCCGGTTTCGAAATACTTATCGAGGAGCATAACTGGCATAGCCGCTGTTCTCTGACCACGCCCACAGGGCGTGGTTTTCTACATTATTAATAAATTATAATTGAACACCGATGATGTCAATTATTTGCCGTTGCGGGCAAGAAGGAGAATTGAATGAAGACTTTTAGGAATCTCTTTTTATTTGTCATTTTTTGTACTTGTCTTGGTTGCGCAGCCGCACAGATTGCCCTGGAAAAGAAGGATTTGAAGGTTGAAACACAGATGTCTGACACGATCTTTCTCGATATAGAAACCCAGGTAGAAAAAACAGTGTTTGTGGACGTCAGAAATACCTCGGACAAGGATATAGACGTAAAGTCGTTGCTCATTAGTAACCTTCAGGCAAAAGGGTATGCGGTAACGAAAACGCCCGGTGAAGCCTTCTATATCTTGCAAGGCAGCATACTTTACGTGGGAAAGGCGGACCCCTCTGCGCTTCGCGAATCACTCTATGGCGGTTACGGGGGCGCTTTAGCGGGAGGACTGGGTGGTGCGGTGGTCGGCGGGGCTACTCACGGATTGGGAGGCGCTGCCCTGGGGGCAGGGATTGGCGGACTGGCTGGAGGGGTCGGTGAACTGGTAGCAGGGTCGCTCGTCAAAGACGTTACCTACACCATCGTTACCGATATGATGATCTCTGAACGGTCGGTAAGTAAGGTCGAACAGAAGGTTCAGTCTGATTTACAACAGGGAAAGGGTTCCACGATTAAGCAGACAAGCGAGAGTACTGTGGACAGGAAACGCTATCAAACACGAATTGTTTCTACAGCAAATAAGGTCAACCTGAAATTTGAGGAGGCGCTACCTCCAATGGTGGAAGGCCTTGCCAGGTCAATTGCAGGGATCTTTTAAAAACTCAGTAACGAGAGGACGGAGTTTGTTTAGTAATCGCTCAATGGTTTTTGCATTCTGGATGACGGTCTCAGGGGCAAGCCAGTTTTCATAGAAATTCTGGTGCAGGCTGTTGGCAATGCTGAAGGCGTCCAATATTGATTCATCGTTTAACTCTTTTGCAAGCTGGACAATATAGGTATTTATTGCCGTGTGGCTTCGCAATCTTTTGCCGCGTTTTAGGGCAACTGCTTTAATAATCTGCGCCACTGCACCCCAGAGTTTCTCCGATGCCTGTACGTAGTCATGTTTGTCAAGCAGCGCCTTTGCATCCTGAAGGTATTTTCCGTTTAGATAGACATGTTTTTTTGTTTCGATCATGCCAGTGATTATATCTATTAAAAAAGTAAATACAAGTGAAACCTGCCCGTTAGAACAATTGAATAACTCAAATATTGCTTTAGCTGCGTCATAGTAACACCCCCATTTTACTCGCCGCCTAAAATAACCATTCCGTAGTGAAATTCATTTTGCGGACAATATAAACTCGAATCAAATAAAAACGCCTTATTTTCATTTTGTTTTTTATTCAAAAAGATATAAAATGTATATTCTTGTAAAATAATATAAATTACAACCTTGAATTCTTATTATATGAAGGCATCGGATTTACTTGTAAAATGTTTGGAAAACGAGGGTGTTCGGTTCATCTTTGGAATCCCAGGAGAGGAAAACATAGACATCCTTGATTCCCTGCTGGATTCAAAGATACAATTTATTCCGACACGCCATGAACAAGCCGCCGCCTTTATGGCTGATGTATACGGTCGGCTAACCGGTAAGGCAGGTGTTTGTTTATCCACGCTCGGCCCCGGGGCTACCAACCTTGTCACAGGCGTTGCCGATGCCAATCTGGACCGAGTACCCCTTGTTGCTATCACAGGGCAGGCCAGTCTTGACCGTATGCATAAAGAATCCCATCAGTATATGGATGCCGTTGCTCTGTTCAAACCCATCACAAAATGGAATACCCTGGTTCACACAGCGGATATCATTCCGGAGGTTGTCAGGAAGGCATTTAAACTTGCCCAGATGGAAAAGCCGGGCGCCACTCATATTGATTTCCCGGAAGACATAGCAAAGGCGGATCTTCTGATGCAGCCAATTCCCCTGAAAGAGGAAGTACATGCCCCCTATCCTACGGAAGAAACGCTGGGAATCGCTGCGAAGTTGATTTCAGACGCGAAATACCCGGTGATTCTTGCAGGAAACGGAGTTCTGCGATCGCGCGCCTCCGAATCCTTGACTAATTTCGCAGTCAAATTAAACATCCCTGTAGCCACCACGTTTATGGGCAAAGGAGCTATCTCAGATGATTGGCCTCTCTCCTTGCTTTCCATTGGCTTGAGGGACGACGACCATGTTTCCTGCGGTTTTGACCAGGCAGATTTAATTATCGCTATTGGATATGACCTTGTGGAATATCCCCCCTACAAATGGAATCCACATAAGTCAAAGAAGATACTTCACATCGACGTTACTCCGAGCGAGGTA
>VGXX01000125.1 GCA_016873155.1 Planctomycetota bacterium
TCCTACGAACTAGCTTTTCACCTCCCGTTGCTCCCCACCACACCTCACGATGTCGCAGTTACGGTCGGTTACAGGGCGGAAAGCGTTTTCCCTGGAGGGGACTTGCACCCCTCTGGCATTGCGCACTTTCAGGCGCACTAGGGGCAGGTTTCAAACCTGCCCCTACACAACTAGAATGCCTCTTATGTTTTAAACTTTTGGTGCATAGCAGATATATGCTACTGTTGCGTGCCTTTCCTTGTTTCGGATGCCGCCTATCAAAAACTTAGAATTCAAACTTCTTCGAATGAACTTTGATGATAAGCGATATTCCAAATAGGCAGTCCACCATTAGTAAGAGTTACCTGAAACCGTAGCGGCATATCTGACTCTCTTTGGAACAATGGAATCTCTGTTACAGTAATGCCCGCTGGCATTCGCACCTTCAAACAATGCGCCGTGACTTCCTCCACAAAACAACTGAGTCGGTCCATGAAGAACTTTACGAAGTCAGATACTTTCTGACCTGATATTTCAGGTTCATCAGCGCGAATGGTCCCTGAAACCTCAGTATACCTTACTTTGGGCAATATCCATACTTCATGCTCCATTGTATTACGGCTGTTGATCAATTGCTCAGACCACTGGCGCGTTTCCCTTAAATATGCGGCCAAGTGTGGATCATCTTTTTCGAGTATTCTTACCCCATCTTCAAACGCACTTTGTTTCTTGAATAAGAAGCCGATATCAATTCCCAAAGCCTTGGTAACCTCCTGCATTCCCTGCTTTAGTGCACGTACCGCACTATTCAAAAAAGTTTCCACCTCTTTACGCAGTTGCTTGTCAATCGGCTTTTCAATATAAATTGTGTGTCCGCGCAACTGCCCAACTTCCCCCTTAGCCAGCTTACTAAAGTGGTCAACTACCAGTTGAACGATCTCTTGTGACGTACTGCGTGTATTTAACATAGTTTCCATAATTAAATGGTATGGTTTATCGAATATGTCCCGCTTAGCATAGTCAAGAAAGACTACATCCCGCAAACGCAGATTCCCCAAATACAGGCGGGCTATGAATGGTGAACTTGTACCTTCATCCGCCAGTTTTTGGACAACAAACTTTGATGGGTCCAGTTTTACAACCATATTGGATTGCCTTTGAATTCTTTGCAACATTTGCATGAAGTCTGTCTGTGTGATTGGAAGCACATATGAGATTTGACTATCAGCCCGTTTTACTATACCTCCTCGCTCCAATGTGTTCTTTCCAAGAAAGATCAGCAGCCCATCCAGCGGCAATTTCCCTTTGAGCAAGACAACTCCACCGTCTTGCCAAGGAAGGAATTGAAGGGTGGATAGAAGGTTACCCTGCTGGTCTTCAATCAGGAATGGACGTGGAGGAATATATCGGTCATTGTAAAACTGCCGTGGCACTGGCATTAGTTTGCCAAGCAGGTTGTACTGATAACTAGTAACTGTTATCCCTTCTTTTGGGGTACCTTCCAAGACTTGGCCCCAGTTAGGCAGATTCGCGCCGGGAGAAAAGATCATGAGATGTGCTAAGAGAAAAGAACACATCTTGTTAAATGTGAACCGTCCGGTAGGTCTGACGACTATAGTTACATATATCGGTGGAGAGTAGCGTTCAGAAGCACTCTCAGAAGGTGGAAGAAAATCACCCATTGCATTCTCACCTGGAAATTGGACTGTGTAGTTGATTATGCCTTTAGAGAGCACGACTACCATGTTGGTCCACTCGCGGTCTGGGTGTTGTCTGTTCAAACGGTCAAGCTCTTTAGCCAAAGTCTCAATTGGCACTGTCGCGTTACGAGTAAAGATTATTCCTAAGGTGACGGTGGTCAACGGGACACTGGGTACTTTTGGCGATAGAGTCTTTTTGAGTCTTTTCGTACAGGCAATTCGCTCATATGCAGCACTCAATTTCTCAACATCCAAACACTCATAAACGTCAATGACGCAAGCCACATTATCTACATAAAAATTCGAGGGTTCTGGTGTAGGTTGAGATTGCTGGGCAGTATAAATAATAGTGCCAAAAATTTCTGTCTTTTGTCCTTCGGTATCTCTGGCAAATCCGTTGGTTACACGAAATGGCCACGCCAACAACCGATTCAAAGTTTGGATCAGTGTATCTGAGAGGTTGTCTGTTGACTCGGTAAGCTTTTGACCAGCATTATAAACCACCTGTGATATCGAAGTTTTCATAGGCCAAGCAACTACCTTTCCTTCTTCCTTCCACATGGCAAGTGTACCAATTGTCACTTTTATGACGAAACGGTAAGAAATCTTTTTTCATAAAGGCACGCATAAAATATGGAATAACGTGTTACCTGATCAAGTTGATTGTTATCAGTCCTGCAAAGTATCATCGCCGATCATAAAACATAAAATTTATTTTATACCCAGTTGCGTTTTTACTTCGTCTAAAGGGATCGTTTTGGTTTCTTTGGCCCTTTGTTCAAGAAACCTCATTAGCTTTTCGTTTTGTCTCGTAAGTTTAATCTCACGATTGAAATCGTCTATTTCTGCAAGAATAAATTCGGTTCCATCATGAGTGCGAATAATAATGTTTTCTCGACTCGCCTTCCTAAGCAGTTCGTTGATGCTTTTTGACCTTTTTGATATCGCGACTGTTTTCATAGTTTTACCATATTGCACTAATTGCCTCAAATGATATATCTTGTAGTTTGCCCTTGTCAAATTTATTTTGGCAAAGATTTTAAATCTGTTTAATCTGCGGAATCTGTGTCCGATTTTAGTTCTCTTTCAGTTGAGTTTTACCTTGCATCTGGGGCAGAAGTCGGGTCCTTTTATGTCGGTATCTTGCAAAGAATTTGAAAAATGCATGATGCACCTTGTGTCTCTGCAGTGCCCAAGTCTGTATGTGTGGCCAATCTCATGGACTGCCTCTTTTAACGCACGTTCCAAAAAGAGGTTTTCGTTCTTCGGCAGGCTGTAGAATTCCTGACGGAGTCTCACCAGCGATATGATGCAGACACCATGAGCGACGTCCGCCTCTCCAAAGACGAAGTTCAGTTCCGGCACATACAAGTCGAGGTCAACGACACCAAGAATGCGTGTGATCGTCACAGGGATGTTTTTCAGCCATTCCAGGATTCTGGTCGAGTGATATTGCCTTCTTTTGGGATCAAAGGCATATTGCGGGATGGGTTCAGTTTTGGCTATTTTTACATCAAAGCTAAATATTTGAGACAGCTCTATTCGCAGGAACTCCAGTATCTCTCTCTGGATTTGACCAAAAGGAATAATGATAAGCGATTGAGCTGCCATTGTAGTGTGAACATCAATATTTTTACAAAACACAACAGAACTATGGAACTTTGATTTTGTTTCGTAGATGTTTAATTGTTAAATGGCTATCGCTTCCTGCTCATTTTGAATAATTTTAAGTTTTTATTGTATCAATTTCACCATTTTGCTATATATTCATACCGAGTTATTTTACTATTAAAAAACTGAATTACAATAAAGAAAGGTTTATCTGTGCATATCCCTGACGGGTTTCTTGACACAAAGACGTGGATTGGAATTGGTGGTATTTCCGCGGTATTTATTGGTATTGCCGTTCGAACGGCAAACAGAAAGATATCGGAGAAACATATTCCCCTGCTGGGAGTAATGGCGGCATTTGTCTTCGCCGCACAGATGTTTAATTTTCCTGTCGGCGGCGGAACGAGCGGCCACTTCATGGGCGCAACCCTTATCGCCATTTTGCTTGGCCCATGGGCATCTGTGCTCATAATGACCACAGTACTCACCGTCCAGTGTCTGATATTCCAGGACGGCGGTCTTACGGCGCTGGGCGCCAATATCTTCAATATGGGTGTTGCAGGTGGATTTTTCGGATACTACATAAACGCCGTTATCCGGCTTTTTGTTCAGGGCAGAAAAGGCCTTTTCATTGGTAGTTTCACAGCGGCGTGGTGTTCTCTTGTGTTATCAGCAACCTGCTGCGCTCTGGAACTCAGTATTTCAGGCACAGCGCCTTTAAAGATTGTTTTATCTGCAATGGCAGGTATCCACGCCGTTATTGGCATTGGCGAAGGGTTTATTACCGTTGCTACACTCAGCCTGATTACACGGGTTAGGCCAGACTTGCTGGAATTGCAGAAAATATAAAACGTGACGAGTGTCGTGTGGCACGTTATCAGTATTTCGTCACCCGCCTTATTTTACCCGCGAAACACACAAAAGAACACGAAAGGAAAATTATTTTCGTTTGTTTCGCGTGTTTTGTGGGCTATCCCCATTCGAAATTCTTTGTTCCATTTCCAGCAAATATTTTTTGATGTGCAAACCGGAGGCATATCCAGTTAATGAGCCATCCGAACCAATGACCCGATGGCAGGGGATGACGGGCGGCAGGGGGTTTTTGTTGTTGGCCATGCCAACTGCCCTTGCAGCACGTGGATTTTTAATTTGTTCGGCAACCCACTTATAGGAACGGCATTTTCCATACGGAATTTCCCGCAATTTATTCCATACCATTATCTGGAATGGCGTACCACTGCTTAAATCTAGGGGGAAATCAAAATCTACCTGTTTGCCTTGAAAATATGCCTTTAAAAGGTCTATTTCATATTTCAGGAGTGAGTCGTTTCTCTGAATATTCATCCGTGTTCTTCTATGCACTGAATGGGAAAGTTTGTTATTTTGTACGTTATTTTGAATAAGGCACTCGATGTCATTTTCTGTGGAATATGGGAATGCTATCTGGCAAACACCCTGTGTGCTTTTTGCAATGTACACGTAACCCAACGGTGTTAAAAAGCTGCTGAAATAGAGCGCTTCTGGATTATTTAGGAGAACTTTTGTGTCCAAACGTCAACCTGTATCCTTTAATCATGCCCATAAAAATTAAAGTGATAAAAAGCAATGTGGCAAGTACCGAAATAGCAAGGGTGGTAATCACCCACAGTTCTTTTATGCAATAATTCCACCATCGGTATTGCAAGAGGTGTATACCGAGTTTTTCGAGAAAGAAGAGGATTGCTGAGATAATACCAAATCCCAGAACAAGGTGCTTGATGTCCTGCTTATGAGGCGACATTGAGACCGTAAAAATAATAAGCGCCACTAAAAAGAAAATATGTCGCATATCAGTTATACGGAACTGGTTCCGGAAGGTATTGAAAGTGACCCACACTGCGTCGAGCAGATGCCGTATCAAGTCAAAAAGCCCTTTGAGGGTAAAATGAATCTCCTGTGGAAAGGTACTGCTAAGGTGAACAGGATTAGAAAGTATTTTTGATATGAAAAAGATGAAAAAGGCGCAGCCAAACAGAGGGGCAGCGGCAATGATGAAGTCGAAGAGGAATGGTATCTTGGGTTTGTCATACTTAATTCCTGTGGTATTGGATGTAAAAAGGTTCAGTTCTTTAATCGTAGTCCCGGTAACAAGGCACAGGAGGGCGTGGCTGAGTTCATGAACAATGGCGCCGGGCAGCAGAAACCCCTGTATCATTTTGGTACTGGCATGCTTTATCCACAACCCGCAGGTTGCATAACTGAGGAAGATAATCATGATAAGACCGATTGCTAAGGAAAAGTATATCATAATGTTTGGATTAGATTAACAGAGGCGTTTGGAGATGTCAATCTGAAAAGGTAATTTTCTCCAATGCCCCGGCTTGGGATGAAGCAGTGTTTTATTACTAAGCTGGCGCCTGGCAGCTAACTAAAATTCTGTAGCAGTCGGTGTGTATCTGCCAAAATCTGCGTCCCATTATTACACAAAGAATTGCTTTGCAATTTAGAACACGAAATATATAATATGAAATTAATTCACCTCAGAGACGCAAAGAAAACAGACAAATTTATGATTTATGGTTTCCGATTGTGAATCAAATCTAAAATCGTAAATTGTAAATTTTGTTGTTCTCTAAAAATTCTCTGTGACCTCGGTGCCCTCTGTGGCAAACAATACTCATGGTTCTGTGGGGACGTAGCTCAGTCCGGGAGAGCGTCTCGTTCGCAACGAGAAGGTCGGGGGTTCGATTCCCCTCGTCTCCACCAATTATAATCACTACAGATACACCTGTAGATTTTGTATTTAACCTTCCCATAGTATAGTATTGTTGGGTGTTAATAATTTCCTCAGTAGATTTGTTTTGAGAATTGATTATCCCAACAAGTCCTTTTCGATAAAATTCCCTTAATTATTTCTTGATTTCTTCTAATAGTTCTTTTATAGTGACCATTAGCATATAGTAAGAGCATATATGGGGAGGGTGAAAAATGAGGATTACAGTTCATATTCCAGATAGCCTCGAAAACGATATTAAAAGGACCTCAAAAAATGAGGGCAAATCAGTATCATCCTTAATTGCAGAGGCGACAGAATATTACCTGAAAGAAAAAAAGAAGAAAGAAATAGGGAAAAGGGTATTAGAGATTGCTGGAAAAGTAAATGTCGCATCTGACACTCTTGAAGAATTACATTCAGAAAGAAAAAGGAAAAAGAATGATAGGGCTTGACACGGGCTTCTTTGTAAAACTATTAGAAGGTAACAAAAAAGCTATTAGCATTTGGAACTCATTGGTGAATGACAGTGATGAAGCGGTAATATCCTGTCTGACGTTATTTGAACTGGAAAGGTTATCTCTTAAAGGGAAAATAGCAAGAGAGGGGATCGATATTGTTTTTGAAGCAATCAATACTGTATGTCTGGTCAACTGGTTAGATAATAGAGAAGTTCTGTCCTTTGCAGCTAAATTATCAAACAGTATTGGACTTCATGCAACTGATTCTTTAATCCTTTCAGGTTTTATAATATCAGGTGCAAACACTATTTATACGACCGATTCAGATATGGAATCTTACAGGAAAAAAGGCGTTAAAATCGTTAATCTATACGTGAATACTGAGAACGGATAATGGAAGATACTATACAATTCTGCCAGGGTATACTTGACATACGTTATGTTAGACGGTAGTATTCCAGCAATAGAATAAAGATAAAAGTAATGTTAGGCAGGGGAAAAAATGAGTCGACAACCTCAGAAAAAACAAATCTTTCCATCAAGCCCTCTCCCCGCTCCCGTAACAAAGAAGTTTGTTCCGCCTTCACCGGGTGAAGTCATTACGAGCATGGCAACGGGCAATACATACACGATGGGGGACAAAATCGGAGAGGGACACTTCGGCATTGTCTATGCGTGTACTGATGTGTGGAATAACGACCTCGCTGTGAAAGTGCTCAAACCACTAGGTACATATGAAACCATCAGAGCTTCCGCCGAGGCCGAACTGGAGAAGCTCAGGAATCTGCGGAATTCCTATATTACCTATGTGTATGATGCCTTTGAATACAGAGACACTTTCTACATTATCACCGAGCGGTGTCATGGTTCTGTAAAAGAACTCTTTCAGTTGAAGAACTTCACGGGTCGGATTTGGTTAATGCCCATTGCTAGATGTCTCCTGCAAGCTGTTCACTATCTTCATATTAACAATTACGCCCACCAAGATATACATTCCGGCAATGTGTTCATGGCAATAGTAAAGGACGAGATGTTACCGGCAGATAAAGATGCAATGGTGTTCAAGCTCGGTGACCTCGGGGTCGCAAAGCTGTTGAGCGAGATTGACGCGAAAAACACACGCGCACAGTGGATACTTCCACCAGAGGTGTTGAATCCGATGGAATATGGACCAATTGATCACCGTGTGGACATTTATCACGCTGGGCTCCTTTTCCTTGAACTCGCCTGCTCCAAGGAATGGCGTTTCACCCCAGATGAGATTACCACTGGGAAACCACGTGACATTGCCCTAACGTTGCCATCGCCACTCGGTTTTGCTCTAGAAAAAGCGCTGCGACGCCACGTGCAGTTTCGCACGGCAACTGCTATGGAATTGTGGAGAGACCTACATTCACCACAATTTCAGAAGTCACAACCGAACAAAGAACAAGATGCCTAACCACGCTTGCATCTTACTTTTTGTCAGGGGCGGACATAATGAAGGTGAAGTAGGTCGTTCCATTGATAAATATGGATTTAATAATGTAGTACTTGTACGATAAAACCCAGCAAACTGGAAAAATGTAAATCATTATTATGAAAATCGCCATAACGGGTCTAACAGGCTTCCTCGGTCACTACGTTGCAAAAAAGCTCTTCGAGAGGGACGTTCACATCCAGGCGCTGATACGAGACAGCAGCAATATTTTGCATCTCCAGGACTATCAGAAAAAAATTACCTATCATAAAGGCGACTTAACAGATAAAGAAACCTTAAAGAAATTTGTCCAGGGCGCCGATGTCGTTGTCCACATGGCATACGAACGTCAGGGCGCTACGTTTCATGAAGCGGCAAATAGGGACATCAAACGGTTTGTAGAGGCAAATCTCCTCGGCAGCATAGAACTGCTGGATGCCTCTAAACAAGCGGGCATCAAGCAATTCATCTTTATCAGTTCCTGCGCGGTGTATGGGCGCATCTTTCCCAATATTCAACTGAATGAACTGCATCCCCTGATGCCCGATTCGAATTATGGCGCTTACAAGGCATCGGTAGAGGCGTTTTGCCATGCATACTATTTGTCAAGGACCTTTGATACAACCATCTTCCGTCCTGTAGGCATCTATGGGCTGAATCCCCATCTGGCTCATTCTGCCTGGTACAATATCCTAAAGGACATCAAACACGGGTGTAATGTGGAGGTATCTGATGGCGGAAAGGTCGTCTATGTTGGTGATGTCGTACAGGCAATAGTTCTGGCGATTGGCAACAAAGAGTCAGCGGGAAAGATTTATAACTTGTCAGACTTCTATGTTGACAACATGACCATTGCCCGTTTGGCGAAAGAGATTTGTGCTTCCAAGTCCAATGTCAGTGGCACGCCCAAACAGCCGATTCATACCATTGACAATGCACAATCCAGGGCATTGGGTGTACGTTATGCCGGGATTGAGGGTTTAAAACAATACATACAGGAACTAAGTAGCCGTATTTAGAATATTGGAATTTATTTGTTATTTGGCGCTTAGTATTTTTTGTGTATTTATGATCGCAGCTTCATTGTGTTATGCAGTTACTCAGAGATTTAATAGTTGAAGAGATAAACAAAAAAGGCAAAATTACCTTTGCCGAGTTTATGCACATGGCGCTGTATCATCCGAAATACGGCTATTATAATTCAGATAAAGAACGAGTGGGAAGGTTTGGGGATTACTATACAAGTCCTACCGTTCACAGGATTTTCGGGGAACTCATTGCAAGACAACTGGAAGAGATGTGGCGGATTATGGGAAAAGAGACATTTACCATTGTGGAGATGGGCGCCAATAGGGGATGGTTATGTCACGACATCATTCAAAGTATAAGAAAAGATTACCCCGTATTTTATGATAACTTTCATTATATCATTGTCGAATCTAATCCATACGCAAAGGAAAAACAAAGGCTGTTCCTGGAATCTATTCATGTAACGGATGAGAAGGTGTCGTGGCATACTTACTCAGAAGATGGATTTTCATTCGGCATTATTCAGGGATGCTTTCTGTCAAATGAGTTTGTCGATGCATTGCCTGTGCATCGGTTGAAAGTAAAAAAAGGGATTTTAAAAGAAGTATATGTTAGTTATAATAATGGCGAT
>VGXX01000126.1 GCA_016873155.1 Planctomycetota bacterium
AAAAAGATTCAGCGATTCAGATAATTGGAATGGCCGAAGATGGTAGAAAAGCAATAGAGTTAACCCAGAAGCTAAAGCCGGATGTCATTGTTATGGATATTAATATGCCTGTGATGAACGGCTTTGAAGCAACGGAACATATTATGGCATATTGTCCGACACCCATATTGATTCTTTCTTCAGTTATAGATAAAGAGGGGGTTTTTACGACGTTTAATGCCCTTGCTGCCGGTGCGGTTGACGTGATGGAGAAACCTTCCCTGCTGCCGAGTAACTCCTGGAGCAGGATAGGTGATGTGCTTATCAGAAAGCTAAAGTTGATATCTAAGGCAAAGGTTGTGACTCACGTAAAAGGAAGGGTAAAAGAGTTTTCTCCGCATGTTAAACCCGTCTCTCTGATTAAGTCAAATACACCGGAAATTGTTGGTATTGGGGCGTCCACGGGAGGTCCTTCTGTGGTGATGCAGATATTGAAAAGTATTCCATCCGACTATAACCCGGGAGTCCTGGTTGTTCAACACATGGCGAGTGGTTTTATAAAAGGGTTTTCAGACTGGCTTGGGGCTGCGTGTAAGGTAAAAGTCAAGCTGGCGAAGGATGGTGAAAAGATTGAAAGCGGACAGGTGCTGGTTGCCCCTGACGGGTGCCATACCATAGTCCGTAGTAAAAAAACAATTGGGTTGGTTTCGGGTGAAAAGGTACAAGGTGTAAAACCATCCGTTGATATCCTGTTCAACTCTATTGCCGAGGTATATGGCAATAGCGCCGTTGGTGTTTTATTGACCGGTATGGGTGCGGATGGTGCAGAAGGTTTAAAACACATTAAAGACAAAGGGGGCATTACGATTGCCCAATCAGAGGATTCCTGCGCTGTTTTTGGCATGCCAAAGGCTGCCATAGAAAAAGGTGCTGCAAGCAAGGTGTTATCCGTAGAAGAGATTGTTCGTGCATTAAAAGTCATTAATAACAGACAATAATCAGCATAACAGCCGGCGGGATTATTGCACCGGATGTTTGGTCGTATGATTTTTCGGGAGTAAATTGGAGGTAGAATATGGGAAAGGGAACCATTCTGGTTGTAGATGACAGTCCATTGATATTGGAAATGATAAGTAAATTTCTGAATTCCAATGGATATGGAACTCTTACTGCCAGTGACGGAATTGAGGCGATAGAAAAGGCATTTAGGGAACTGCCGGATTTGATCGTCCTTGATGTTATGATGCCCAGGATGAATGGGTATCAGACATGCCGTTTGTTGAAATCAGACCACGAAACCTGCGATATTCCAATTATTATGTTGACGGTAAGAGACCAGACAAGCGATAAGTATTGGGGTATCCAGACCGGCGCGGATGTCTATTTATCTAAAGAATTTGAACAACCCGTACTGTTAAAAACGATAGAGACGCTTATACAGAAGAGACGGAAGATTCCTGCGGCAAAGTCGCTTATCAGGGGTACCAGTTTGATTAGCGCCGTCGATATTGTTTCCAAAGTAAACGAGCAGCTTGACAAAAAGCTGTTTGAAGCAACGGTATTAAATGAAATGAGTTCCTTGATTGAAAGAGGAATTGAGGATTTTGAAGGCATTGTAAATATTGTGATGGAAACATTGGCAAGGATTCTGGATTATGATATGGTGGCAATCGTTACTATAGAAGAGCATGATATCGGATGTTTTTTTAAAATTAATAAACCCGGCAGTGAACTGCGCCTGAGAGAGGTGCAAGAATATACAAAGAACTACCTGAAAGAAAATAACATTTGTTTATCTTCCTCAAACAAAATGACGGTTTTTGGCATGGACAAGATAGAACAGGCAGCCGTTGCAAACGAACGGAAAATAGCATTCTTTGATGTGCCAATAAGATTCGCCGATAAGCTGGGCGGGCTGATTGTATTAGCGCGCAATGCCGCCGAAAAAATAGACAGCAAAGAAGAGGATTTTTTTAAGGTTGTCGTAAAACAGGCTTTCATTATAATGGAAAATTCATGGCTTTATAATAAGGTGAAAAGTCTTGCGGTTACCGACAGCCTGACGGGTATCTATAATCATGGTTTCCTGTATGAATGTTTGTGTAAAGAATACGCCAGGGCTGAAAGGTATAAGCTGCCCCTTTCCTTTCTGATGCTGGACATGGATTATTTTAAAAAGGTAAACGACTCCTACGGTCATCCTCAGGGTGACACCGTGTTATGTAAAATATCACATATATTGAGAAACAACGTTCGGGTCTGTGATACCATCGGACGGTACGGCGGCGAGGAGTTTGCGATTATCCTGCCTGAATCAAAACTGGAGGATAGCGTAAATTCGGCTGAACGAATCAGAAAGGAAGTTGAACAATATAATTTCGGAGATGTGAACAAGGCAATCAAGTGTACCGTCAGTGTCGGTGTTTCCAGCTATCCATGTCCTGATGTAAAAAATCTGGAAGACTTAATTAATAAGGCTGATAGGGCGCTTTACAACGCAAAAGCCGAGGGTAGGAATCGGGTGTGTATTATATAGTGAATACCAAGTGAATTGAATGTTTATATTTTCATGTCTAAAATAGTTTTTGATAAATTTCGTCAGTATATTGAGGGTCGCACAGGTATCTATATTGACGACAGTAAGCAAAGTTCGTTTAAAATAAGCCTGGACGTCCGTATGAGAATCCTGGGCATAAAAGATTATGATGCCTATTATTCGCTTATCACGATAAATGCCGGAGGGAAAAAAGAATTTGACGAATTATTGAATCTCATATTGATTAAAGAGACGTTTTTCTTCCGTGACGATAGGCAATTGAATGTTTTAACGAAAAATATCCTGCCTGAATTGATTGAAAGGAAGAAAGAGAAAGAAATAAAAATATGGAGCGCAGGATGCGCTACGGGCGAAGAGCCGTATTCCATAGCGATGGCGATTATGGAAAGCCATCTGCCCGACGATAGTAATGTCTCTATTTATGCTACGGATATCAGTGAGGGGGTTTTAAAAAGGGCAAAAGAAGGCTTCTACAATAAAAGCAGCATGCGGGCGATTGACAAAGAAATGTTAAATAAATATTTTACCCACAGAAACGGTCACTACTTTCTCGGTGATCAGGTAAAACGACGCGTCCGTTTTGAGACGGTAAATCTTGTTGAACCTTATTTTCCTACGGAAGAAGAAAGTATTGATATTGTTTTTTGCAAGAACGTAATTATCTACTTTAGGTTAGATACGGTAAAAAAAGTCATTCGAAGGTTTTGGAATGCGCTTGCAGCCGGAGGTTGTCTATTTGTGGGGCATTCCGAGTCCCTCTGGCAGATATCCGATGATTTTGAGTTAGAAGAAATTTCCGGGGTGTTTCTGTACCGGAAAGATGGGAAAACTAAGATGACGTCTGTAAAAAAATGGTCTCGGCAAATGGGAAAAGCAATAAATAGTATGGATTTTACTTGTCAAAGATTACCTTCTTCTTTAGTGAAAAAGGCAGCCCGACATATCACACTCACGCCGCAAGCGGTGAGAGAGAAGGCATCGCAGCAGCATGTTGTTCCGATGCATAAGAAAGTCGTATCCAAATGGATGAAGAAGGGAGCGCCGCCTGCCGAAATCGATAACTATGAGTCGGTATTAGAAGATATCGAAGAGGTTTTACAGGGCGATCCGAAGAATAATGACGCTCATTTGTTGGCAGGCAGGTTATATGCGAACATGGGCTTGTACGATAAGGCATTGAAAAAAGGGAAGGACGTCCTGGAGATCGATGATTTATCGGCAAATGCCTATTTGTTAATGGGAAGCATTTATTATAAGACGGGGGAAAAGGAAAAGGCCGTTTCCTCCTTTAAAAAGGCAATATATTTAGATGATAATTCTCTCCTGGCGCATTACTATCTCGGGAATCTGTATAAGGACGCTGGTTTTATCGAACAGGCCGTAAATGAATATAAGCATGTGATTCGTATTTTTGAGACAAATCCGGAAAGTAAAGAATGGTTAGTCGGTGAGGTTTTTACCGTGAAGCAATTAAAAGAGACATGTGCAAGAAACATTGAGCTGTTAGCGTCAAATCGGCAAAAAGGGGAGATTGGTCTGTCACCTCTGCGTTCATAAAAGATGTGAGAGTAACCGGTATTAAAAAGCAGGCGGATTCCTCTTTCATAGAAGATGATATAGGGGAATTTCCGTAGTCTTTTCTGTTTTATATTAAGGAGGGTATGCGGTGGATACAAATAAAGAGTGTGTAAAAGAGAAAATACTTATAGTGGATGACAGTCCGCTTGTATGTGAAATGTTCAGTAATACATTATGCAAAAAAGGATATGAAACAACAACTGCAAATGACGGGGAATCCGCTCTCAAGAAGCTGAACTCAGGGGACTTTCAGGTTATGCTGCTAGACCTTGTTTTGCCGGGAATGAATGGGATGGATGTACTGATGACATGCAGGAAAGACAACCATGAGATATGTATTATTGTTGTGACAAGCTATGGCAGCGAAGCGACGGCCGTAGAAGCGATTCAGGAGGGTGCGGATGATTACGTTGTGAAGGATTTTATGTTGATGAATGACGCTAAGAGTTTAGACATCGTAATAGGTCGTGGGTTAGAAAGAAGAAAACTTGCCGTAGAAAATATCGAGTTGAATAAACAACTCAAGGAACTTAATATAGTGTTACAATCCGCTTACGCGCGAGAAAAAGATGAGAAGGATTATATTCGTAATTTATTTGGCAGTATGTCCTTTGCCGTAGTTTTATCAGCGGATGATGGGCATATTCTTGGGTTCAATGATGCCTTTGTAAAAATGACAGGGATCCAGGAGAGAGAGCTTTTTAATATGCATATGTGTGATTTGATAGGAAATGAATTTAAAAGTAATGTAGAGTCGTTGTTTAAAAAGATTCGAGCCGGTGCAGCGCAGGGAATAAAGGCGAGGATTGTTGCAAAGTCACAAAAGGATGTTGACGTTACGTTAAATGCAATTCTCTTTAAAATGGCTGGAGAACGGCTGGTACTGACAACGATTGTTACCTCCTCAGTAAAAAATGTAGGATCGGTCATTGATACCGTCATTGAATAAAGAATCTCATTTGGTTTTGATAATGCACGTGATTTTGGGAGATACATTGTGAAAGATGCGAAAGTAAAGTCGCAGTTTGATCAGATTGTATCGGCGTTGTCACTCATCATGGACCAATTTGGAAAGCACAATCTGCTGCATTCGAGACGCGTTGCCGTAATCGCGACTGCCCTTTCGGAAATCGTCATGCCCGAAAAGCGTGATATCATATTCTACGCAAGCTTGCTTCATGATGTGGGCGCCGTCATCTTTGGTGAACATCCTTTAATGTTTCCAACGATGGAGGAACAAAAACGAGTTTCCCATATCTTTGAACATCCTACGGTAGGTTCAAAGATTATATCCAGAATAAGCGCCCTGGAAGAGGTACAAGCCTTTATCCAGGACCATCACGAGTGGTATGATGGAAGTGGTTATCCCAATGGAAAGAAGGGTGGAGATATCTTTCTGGGCGCTCAATTGATTCGTATTGCCGATACCATAGACCAGAAGATACATGTTTATGGAGGCTATCTATGCACTGAAATTTACAATTATTTAAGATTGCATAAGGGGCGGGAATTTAGCCCTGACCTGTGGAGCGCTCTAATGGACTTGAAGAATAAGGATGCCGGGTCTTTTTGTATGAGAATTTCTGATGATATGAGTATGCAGGGGATATTTTCGGAGATTATTCAGTCGGTTAATCCTTATTGGATTGTATCTGCAACTAAGATGGACGACTATATGAAGATTATTTTGCATATCTTTGCTGACATTATTGATGCCAAGCATAAATACACAAAAAATCATTCGGAACGGATTGTCTTTCTGAGCGAAAAGATTGCCCGTGTTCTGGAATTACCTGAGGCGGAAATTGAGAAAATCAAGTATGCTGCCCATCTGCACGATATCGGCAAGGTATACATACCGTACGAAATTTTAGACAAGCCCGGCCATCTTTCTGACCAGGAAGTGGATATCATGAAAAAGCACGCAATTATTACGATGGAGATACTGGATACGATTGAAGCTTTCAGGGATTTATCGGCTATTGCCGGATTTCATCAGGAACGGTACGACGGCAAGGGATATCCTGACGGATTGATGGGGGATGATATACCATTGGGAGCAAGAATTCTGGGTGTTGCTGATTCCGTCGATGCCATGCTGTCAGACAGGGCGTATCGAAATGGCATAGGGGCAGGGAATACTATCATCCAGTTACAACGGTGTTCCGGGACGCAGTTTGATCCTGTGGTAGCCGAGGTTGCCATAGGATTATTGAGTGACAAAGAATTCGTGGATGAGATGAGAAAGGCAGAGTAGTTTAGAATTGACACGATAATAAAATATCAGTAATATTTATTTTTCGTTTTCATGTTGCGGGTATGGGTACTATGCACATAGATGCTGATATTTTAATTATTGGCGGTGGGGCGGCGGGTTGTTTTGCCGCCGTTGAAATTTACAAAAAATCTCCAAACTGCCGGGTGGTTATCATGGAAAAGGCGCATATTGAGCGCAGTGGCTGCCTTGCCATGGGCTTGAATGCCATTAATGCGTACCTGCATTCCGGACAGACGCCTGAGTCTTATGTGTCGTATGTGGAGCGGGAGTTTGAGGGTGTAATAAGAAAGGACCTTGTTTATACCATTGCACAAGGGCTGAATGAGGTAGTTAAAGATGTGGAAGAAATGGGGCTTCCTATTGAAAAGACCGAAGACGGCACTTACAAGAAACGGGGGAAGCGCAGTATCCGTATCTTTGGTGAACGGCTGAAGCCTATACTGGCTGAGGCTGTGGCAAAAACCGGTACTCAGGTGTTGAATCGCATTGTGGCGACAAATTTTATCTATGATGGTGACCGTATCTGCGGGGCATTCGGATACGGAATTAGGGACGGCAAATTTTATGTGGTTAGCGCTAAGGCTGTTATTGTTGCTACGGGTGGGGCATCCGGTATATATATACCTAACAATCCCGGGGAAGCCCGGCACCTGATGTGGTACTGCCCGTGGAATGCAGGGACAGGATATGCCATGGGAATACGCGCAGGAGCGGAAATGACCAGCTTTGAGAACCGCTTCATTGCCTTACGTGTTAAAGACGTGCATGCGCCGACGGGCACTATTGCAGTTGGAGTTCACGCAAAACAGATCAATGCGCGCGGCGAAGATTACCTGGAACTCTATTATAAGCACCTGGGGGGGAATAAGTGCCTTACCCAGCACAGGCTTTTGGCAACGGTAGAAGAGGCAAAGGCAGGGAGAGGACCGTGTTATTTGGATACGACTACATTGAATGATGCAGATGAGCGGCGGCTGAAAGAAGATTTTTTGAATATGAATCCACAGATCATCCTTTTGTGGGCAAGCGAGGGCATGGACCCTCGGCAGAAACCTGTGGAAATTCAGGGAACGGAGCCTTTTGTTGTGGGCGGGCATTGTCAGGCCGGATACTGGATAGATAAAGAAAGAAGAACAACCTTAAAGGGTCTTTATGCTGCAGGGGAGGTGGCAGGCGGCGCACCCAAAAAATATGTAAGTGGGACCTGGGTAGAGGCGCGTATTGCTGCGACAACTGCTTTAGAAGACATAAAAGGAGTATCTTTGGAGGACGTAGACGGTGAGTTAATTCACACTGAAAAATCAAGGGTTTTGACTCCTTTAACGAAAAAGTCGGGGATATTTCCATCGGAGGTGCGCGAACGGCTGCAAAAAATTATGGATGAATATGCCGGGGGAATTTCCGTGAATTACGCCCTCCATGAGGAGAGACTGCTGGAGGCACGGCGGTTATTAAAATGTCTCAAGGGACGCCTGAAAGACATGACAGCCGTAAATAATTATAACCTGGTTGAGGCATTGGAATGTATTGATAGGGTTGATGTCGCAAGGGTATTGGTAGAACACCTCATCTGCCGTAAAGAGACGAGATGGGCATGCTACCAGACACGGTTAGACTATCCGGAGAAAGACGACAGCCGGTGGCTTACGTTTGTTAATTCTATTTATCATGCAGAAACAGATGAAATAAAAATGGTAGAAAGACCTTTGAGTGTTTGATGCACAAAGTGCAATTTTCTAAAGTAGCGTGCGATGGGGATATTTATTGACGAGAATATCTGTAACGGGTGCAGGGGGCTGCCGGAGGCGAGGTGTGAACGCATCTGTCCCGGCGACCTGTGTTACCGCAAGGAGAATATGAAGGCGGCAATCCGTGATCAGTCTGCCTGCTGGACCTGCGCCTGTTGCGTGAAGGAATGCCCTGTGCAGGCGATTGAGCTGAGACTGCCTTTTCAGGCTTGCAGCAATGGCGCTTCGTTAAAAGCAAGACTGAAACGCGACAGAACGATTTGGACGGTTTGGGATGCCGGGGGGCATCAGGAGGAATTTATTATTCAGGCAAGGCGTTTGAAAGGAGATTAATGAAAGATGGTCAAAAATATTGACCCACATGGGGGAAAACTTATAAATAGGATCGTTTCTACGGAGGAACGGGAAGCGCTGTTGGATAAGGCGACACATTATGATATGAAAAAAATCCAGCTTAATGCGCGGGAGATGTCAGACCTCGATATGATTGCGGTTGGCGCAATGAGTCCTCTGGAAGGATTTATGTGCAAGGCGGATTATGATAACGTGGTGGACAATATGCGGTTGTCCAGCGGTCTGCCGTGGTCTATCCCGATTGTGATCTCGACAACCAAAGAAAAGATAGAAGGTCTCAAACCGGGAAAGGACGTTGCCCTTGTGGATCAGGCAAACGAGGTGGTTGCGATCCTGCACCTGGAAGAAATTTTTCATCATGACAAACCAAAAGAGTCTCTGGAGGTCTACGGTACTGATGACCAAAAGCATCCCGGTGTGGATTACGTTTCCAAGATGGGTGAATATCTGCTCGGCGGCAGGGTGAGTGTGGTAAACAGGGCAAAACCCGGTAATTTTTTGGCGTACCGGCTGGATCCGGCAGAAACCAGAGAGTTGTTTGTAAAAAAGGGGTGGAGGCGGGTGGTTGGTTTTCAGACCCGCAATCCCGTGCATCGCGCGCACGAATATATCCAGAAGTGCGCCCTGGAGATTGTAGATGCCATACTTTTACACCCGCTGGTAGGAGAGACAAAAAGCGACGACATCCCTGCTGACGTAAGGATTAAAAGCTATGAAATCCTTCTGGAAAAATACTATCCAAAAGACCGGGCTATGTTGTCCGTTTT
>VGXX01000127.1 GCA_016873155.1 Planctomycetota bacterium
TCCACGGATGCCACGAACTGGCAACAGACCTGTCCGGGTTATATTTGTGGAGTAAATAGCCGTCTTTGGAAATGACGTCCGCGCAAAATTGGAAAAATCGCTTCGTTATGTCCATGTATCCTGATTTGATCATGGCGTATGCAACCAGGGCGCCGTCACGCGGCCACATATACGAATAGGTGTCTCTTCCCATCTGGACAATATCTGAATCATTCGCTGCAATGATAGCCCCGTTGTTATCAACTTGCGTTCGTATAATCAGCAAGCTTCTTTTGAAAAACGATACCAGCCTTTGAGGAAGGTCGTAGAAATTAAAGACCTCTTTATTAACCCACATTTTCCAGTAATTTTCAGTACGTCTGATCAACTCTTCGGGCGTTTTCTCCCAGATAACTTTGTTCAGCTTTACCACTTCACTGTGATTCATCCCCGCAGCAATCCAGTAGTGGGCAACATTTTCACCGTTAGCTTTTATCTGAAGATTAATGCCTAATGTCGAATCGACCGAACCCTGAGCGATGGGGTTTCCACTTAATGTTCCATCCTCAGCATCCCGCCATGTCCCCTCTGCGCCGCGTAACTCCTTGATGCCAGTGGCAAAATGGTCTACCCCGCATTGGGTGGGATCGCAACAATTGATCAAAAAATACCGCTGGGATTTATAATGAACGATTGCCCTCGTATCCGGGTCGTAATAAGCCGTGTCCCCTATTTCATTTTCGTAGATATGAAAATCATGATTGAAAAACAGTCGTATTTCCCGGTCTCTTCCCTCCAAATTTCTGACAACGATTTCCTTCACGAAAATATTCAAGTGGAAATCAACCGTGTCATACATCTGAAGTTCGATTTTTAAACGATCATTCCGTGCCTTCACATCGGTCACCAGGGTGTCTTCTTTGTATTTTAACGTCTTTTGCCATTCCCCGCCCATCCAGCTAAACTGACCGTCAACCCAAACGCCCATCCTGCTGGGATGTCCTATGGTGTGATTCTCCTTTCCTACATAAGGGTAATAAATATCCCTGACCTGGTACTCCCGATCGAAGGTTACCAGCATCGAACCATTTCCTACCGGTATGTCTCTGGGCATATATTTCCCTTCCTTGCAATTAATTTAACGTTACAAGAAAACCGCACCCGGTAGGAGTCAATTCCCGTTGGCGACAGTTGCCGTCGGGAGACGGCTCCAACCCAACGTTATCCAGCATTGTGTTCGTGTATCGTGCATCTTGCTTCCAGTCTTTCTCTGCGTCTTTGCGGTGAATTTTCTTATTATGACAGATTGAGAACTAACAGCTTAGGTTCTGTCATCTCTTCCATGGCATAGCGGACGCCCTCACGGCCAACACCCGAATCCTTGACGCCACCATACGGCATATTATCCGCACGGAACGACGGCACATCGTTTACAATCACCCCCCCTACCTCCAGACGCTCATAGGCATAAAAAACATGCCTTATGTTGCTGGTAAACACGCTTGCCTGTAATCCATAAGCAGAATCATTTATCTGCTTTACAGCCTCTTCGAAGGTATCATGTCTGGAAACTGTTACTGCCGGTGCGAACAATTCGTTCGTATTGACCTTCATCTGCGGCGTTGTTTTCGTAAGTATTGTCGGTTCATAGAGCGTACCCTTGCGTCTTCCCCCGTATGCCAGCACTGCACCCTCCTTCACTGCCTCATTGACCCATGATTCTATCCGTTGGGCAGACTGTTCATCAATCATAGGCCCAAGCCTCGTCTCTTCTCTGAGAGGATCGCCCATTTTTAACGTCTTCACTTCATCCAGAAATTTTGGCACAAAGTTATCATATATCTTTTTATTGACAAACAGTCTTTGGAGGGATATGCATACCTGCCCGCTAAATGCAAATGCACTGGCGATGCATCGTTTCACAGCATAGTCCAGATTGTCGCAGCTGTCAATAATAGCGCCCGCATTCCCGCCCAGTTCCAGGGTCACCCTTTTCTTACCTGCGATTTGCCTGAGCCGCCATCCTACCGCTGCGCTGCCGGTAAAGGTAAACATCCTGATACGCTCATCTGCAACCATCCGCTCTGCCAGATTCGACGCACAGGGGAATACACTAAACCCTCCGGCTGGCCAACCTGATTCAGAAATAACTTCACCAAGCAATAGGGCAATCAATGGGGTCTTCGAGGCTGGTTTAATGATAATCGGGTTTCCCGATGCAATGGCCGGGGCTACCTTATGAACTACAAGGTTCAATGGAAAATTAAAAGGAGAAATGCCCAATATAGGACCAATAGGAAATCTCTTATGAATCGCTGTTCTGTTTTTAGATCGCTCTGAGATATCTAAGGGAATGTATTCCCCCAGCATCCTCTTGGATTCTTCTGCCGCTATTTGAAACGTCCCAATCGCCCTTTCAACCTCAGCCCGTGCATCAATAATGGGTTTCCCTGCCTCCAGTGCAATTGTCCTGGCGAATTCTTCACTTCTCTTCTGAATCCCATTACTGATGTTAACGAGGATTTCAGCCCTTTTAAAACCGGGCAGTTTTCTGGTTTGTTCAAAGGCAGGGACGGCAGCCTGAATAGCGTCATTCACGTCCTTTTCCGTTGCAAAAAAGGTGGCGCTTACGATCTCATTATTATACGGATTCCGCACCTCCAGCGCATTTTTACTTTCCCGCCATTCGTTGCCGATAAGGTATTTATAGTTACCCTGCATTAAAACGCTCCTATAATTTCCTATGATATATGCATACTTAAGTATGCATTTTATTTCCAGATTTTATATTACCACTCAGAAAAGACCACAATTTTTGTTTTATTTTGAGAAGCCAATAGTATGAGGGTAGTTTAAATGGAGAAATAGCTGAGTCAGGATTACCAAATTTAATGACAAGCCAATCATCATCTTTTACTTTCGATTTCTCTACTCTAATTTCTTCAATCATCCTACCTTCACGTAAATTAAATTCAAAATAATTAATTGCGGTTGGACGTGTTTGTGTAGGAATAAGCTGATGATCTTCTAAAAAAGTTTTCTGATCTACTCTTCCTGCCAAGAGATCATGCAATGCCCTACTAGAAATACGTATAGTGCTATTTGCCATTTCCCAACCTCCATAAAATGATAACCCTTCATTTCGTTTATCACCCTTAAGGCGATTCGTAGCATTCATTGCATCTGTAACTGGTTTTGGTAACATTTTCCCAACATTATTGATGCAGGCTAATAAATTTTTGTCCACATTTTCAAATACGGATATATTCGGAAACATCCGTATTTTAATATATGGGTCTCCCATTGGTTTGAACTGATTGACAGCTCTTTCAACAACGAATGTAAGCACAAAACTAATTGATGAATTTTTGCTGAGAAAATGTTGAATTATGTCGCGTAAGTCGTAATTCAACATTTTATGCCCTATATCTTTAAGCAATCGACAGCCACCATCACAGAGAATAATTGAAATAGAGCCGTCATAATTAGTTTTCTTTAACTGACTGGCTTTATCCTTAAGAGCATTATAAACAGGATTTTTCTTCAAAGAATATGCAGTTGTATAGGATGGGTAACTCCAATTAAAACCATCATTTTGTTTTGGGTCGTAGTTAATAGATATATCAATAGAATTCGTCTTTTTAACAAATGCGTGTATATCATAAGGTTTCTGTGATATTGTCTTTAAAAAACTATGAAATTTCTCATCGAAAATATTCTGTAATTTTGCTTTTAACGGAAGCTTAAGTTTCATTTTTCCGTTGCGGAAAGGGCCCACATGTTCTCCTTCTATTTCTATGGAGAAATGTACTGACCTTAATTTATGCTTTCGTATGATCCTCAAGAATTCGTTAATTAAATCTTCTTGTGGATTTTCTACTTCATAGCCTTTATCAGAAACAGTGGTAATGTCTGCGATAAGGGACTCGCTAGGTTTGTGATTTGTAATAAACTGTAAATCAATTTTACTCGTTCCTCCCAAATTCGGTTCGTGAATAACCATACCAATCTGACTAAAAGCATAAAGTAATGCAACTTCCCATTCATAGCCAAGTGATTTTTCGTCGGCTTTGTTTAAATTACGAATATGCTTATCCAATTGATCTTTGCTCAATATTTTAGCATTTTCGTTGATCATATATTGAAGAACTCTTCTTGAAAATATTGCCATAAGATAAATTTTTATTTGATTTCTTCTAAACAAAATACGATAAAATCTGTTTGGTAACAAAAGGATGTGTGCTTTTCGGTCTGCAAATCATAAAATAAATCCTATGGAAATACTTTTCTATTGTATTAATATCATAATCAATCATTTTCAAACCCATACACATGCTCGAAATAGGCACGCAGTAATTCCGCAACGCTCCATGCCTGTGAGATGCACCCGCGGGGCGTATGGGCCGGGTCTCCGTCAAATATCTCAGAAACCGTCCCCAATCCGGCATCAAACAGGTGCTCATAAAACGGCACAAAAAGTCCTTTAATATATTTCAGGGCATCCTTATTACCGGCATAAGCCTTTGCATATGCCGAAATGTACGAACCTATCAGCCATGCCCATACCGTACCCTGATGATACGCCCTGTCCCTTTCGTAAACATTCCCGCAATACCGGCCAATATAATCCTTATCCCTTGGCGAAAGGCTTCTCAGACCGTACGGCGTCAACAGGTGTTCCTTTACTATCTCAACAACGTTTCTCTGTCTCTCTTTTAATAACATTGAATACGGCAGACTCACGGCAAATACCTGATTGGGCCGTATGGCGCTGCTTCGCACATCACCGTCAATATAGTCATAAAGATACTGCCCCTCATCAAACCAAAAGGTATCATTAAATGACTTGCTTGTCTTTTGCGCTAAATTATTATAGTCCCTGCTTTCATTGCTTAAATCAATTTCGCGGGCGAGAAATGACATGATTTTTAATGCATTATACCATAACGCATTAATTTCCACCGCCTTTCCCACGCGCGGAGTTACCACCCAGTCGCCCACCTTCGCATCCATCCACGTCAGTTGCACGCCCGCAACGCCCGCATAAATTAACCCATCAGAATCCATATGGATGTTGTATCGCGTCCCCTTCTGATAATACTCAATAATTTCTTGTAATACACCGTATAAATCTTTCCGAACAGTATTCAAATCTTTTGCAAAGCGGAGATACTGGTAGACTGACTGAATGTACCACAGCGATGCATCAACGGTATTGTATTCAGGCGTTTCTCCGTAATCGGGAAACCGGTTTGGTATCATTCCTTTGCTTATATACTGTGCAAACGAAAGCAATATCTCCCGCGCATCTTCGAATCTGCCCTGGACGAGGGTAAGCCCTGGCAGTGAAATCATGGTATCACGTCCCCAGTCCCCAAACCAGTGATACCCTGCGATGATGCTCTTCTTATCGTTTTCTCGTTTCACGATAAAACTGCTGGAAACTGACAATAAAGTTTCACATAATCGTAACAGTTTATCCCCCCCTCCCTCCAACTCCCTCCCACCAAGGGAGGGAAGCTTTTGCTGGTTCAATCTTGCAGATTGAACCAAAACATTTTGGTTCAGGCTGCAAGCCTGAACCAGCATGGAGATTGGAGGCTGGAGTTTAGCATCACTTGTCTCTAACTTCCTGCCTCTGTCTTCTTTTTCACGCAGTGCGGTTTCTTTCTCCAATAACTCATATACATCTAATTTGTTGTATTCATTTGTAGAGGCAACGATATGACAATCGTTCCCTTTATTCAAGTCGAAGTGCAGTGAACATGGACTGAAGTGGTCTTCGTGAGACTCCAGGCCGCGTTCATTCTCCTTCGGATATTCCATATTCTTATACCAGAATGAGGCATTATCCATCGCTTCTGCATTATGAAAAAGGTACATAGGTGTAAACCCTTCATACGGCTGTAAACATATCCCTCCGTTAGCAAGTATTTTATAATCGGTCTTAAAAGCCCTGTTTATATGGGTAAGCCAATGATAGTCCCGAAATGCAACCATAACCCTTACCTTCAACGCAGGGGAGAACGGCCGTTCGCCCCTATAATTCACCTGATACAAAATTACCGTTGTATTTTCGCCATGAACCATAAACACTATTTTTTTTATGTCTATCCCGTTAACAGAGTATTCGAAGGTGGGAAATGGGTTTAAACTGAATTGAACGAGATTTTTATACCCTTCCGGATAGATTGCGTTAGGATAGATGTTTGTAGACAGAGGATATTCCTTGCCATCAATATACAGAAATTCTTCCAGTTTGGAGAGCAACAAGGTGCGTCCCAGAGGCGGCTTTGTTGCCGCCATAAGCAGTCCGTGGTAACGCCTTGTATTCGTCCCGATTATCGTAGAAGAGGCATAACCACCTATCCCGTTGGTCTCCAGCCATTCCTTTTCAGTGGCCTTAGAAGGGTCATGACAGATATCTTTATTGAATACTATCGTCATATTTATAAGCCTTTTTAATCTGTCTTGATGTGTTTTTATGCTTTTTCACGAACTTTGATTTTACCACCATTTCTAAGGCATTCAAGAAATTTCATTTGTTTTCTGCTTACGTCTTTTTACAATCGGGTGCAACTCAAAAAGTATTGGTTGAATTTGAAATGGTAGTATAGTAAAATATTTTTACCATTTAACTGTTCATTAACCATTGGAGATAAGGAAAAAGGAACTATGAAGGCGTTGACAATATCATCTAAAGGACAAATTGCAATCCCAAAGGAAATAAGGGATTTTTTGAATATTAAAGAAGGAGACCGGCTGGTTTATAAGGTAGACAGGGGAAGGATTGTATTAGAGCCTGTAGTAAGTATCCCGCGGTCGCAGTCATACTTTTGGACTCCTGAAATACAGGAGAAGGTAAAAAAAGCTGATGAGCATTTTAAGGCAGGCAATTTCAAGACACATAAGATAGATAAATTTATAAAGGAACTAAAGGAGTGAGCAAGTATCTTATTGCGATAGAACCAGAATTTTTCCCCCAGTACGACGGCCTGCCTAAAGAGATAAAGAAGAAGCTTAAAAAACAATTAACCTATCTGAAAGACAATCCAAAGCATAATTCATTACAGGTACACAAACTTGAAGGTACAGACTTCCGGGAATTTTACGTTGATAAGGGTTATAGATACGTATTTAAGCAAGAAGGGAATATCTACAAACTGTATTTTGTCGGCGCGCACAAACTGATTGATAATTTTTAGGGTTTCTTACATTTACATACTCACCATCATAAGGAATAATTACCATGAAATGTCCGCACTGCCTGGAATCATTTCACGATTTTTATGAGGTAATACCCGTTGGTAACGACGCGGACGGCAACTGGGGTGTTGTCAGCAGGAAGTGCCCGTCCTGTGAGCGGGTAGTACTTGTTTTGGTGAATGGCAAAATTGGCAGCATTGGAGGCCGGTCCATGCTGGAGTCTGTCAAAGGCGAGCGCTTGATTTATCCGAGAACTACAAGCCGTGTGCCGCTCCCGAAGGAAGTACCTGAAGAATTCGCCGAGGTTTACAAAGAGGCTTGCACAGTGCTTTCCGATAGTCCAAAGGCAAGCGCTACATTAAGCCGTCGCTGCCTACAGCATCTTTTAAGGGAAATGGCTAATGTTAAACCTTCCACACTCACAGACGAAATCCAGGAAGTGATAGACAATGGAAACTTGCCGCCTTACATAGTAGAAGCAATTGATGGCGTTCGGAAGATCGGCAATTATACAGCCCACCCAATAAAGAGCGAAAGGCCTGGAGAAGTAGTAGACGTTGAGCCAGGCGAGGCAGACTGGAATCTCGATGTGTTAGAATCCCTCTTTAACTATTATTTTGTTCAACCGGCAACACTAAAAAAGAAACGGGAGATACTTAATCTCAAGCTGAAAGAGGTCGATAAAAAAGGTGTGAAAAAAGCTTAATATTGATTACATTGCCATTGAATAACTTACCCTTGGTTCACTTTGTCTTCCTTGCAGCCTTTTCCACGGAAAAAGGCGGTACACACATGGAAGTGGTTTGTCTTCGTTGCGCGGGCAGTCAAGCACTTCATTTCTGTTTTTATCAAAGATGCTTTGTATCGACTGTGCCCTGACTAACCAAAAAGAAGAAATTGGCCACATAAATAAACCTTAGTTACATCCTGATAACAATTTCATAGAAGCCTAATTGATACTTTAACAACATCTAAAGTTTGAGTTCCTCCAATTTTCTTTGAACTTCTTTCATTTGCTGAATTGACTCTTGTATCTTATCCTTACTCATCTTTAAATTTTCATTAAATGACACATCAATATTTATTTTTGGCATCAACTCTCCTTTATTATACTTAGATTCCTCTTCACTCTTTCCACTATTTTGCTGGTAAATTGAATTATCCATATTTTTATACAATCTCTCTATTCCATGGTATAGTTCCTCATTAACAGCAATCACGGTAGAAGTTGCATTTACCATCGAAGATACGGCTTGATTCATTTCTACTTTAAATTTATTAGGGATCTCCATTGACCATGATTGAGATGAGATAGTTTTATAAGTAAATCCAATTGCAATGACAACAATTGCGCTGCTGACAGAATACCAAACTACTCTTGGTATATAAGACAACCAGCTATTATCTTTGACCATTTGTTGACTCCTTCATTATTTTAACAAATTGCTTTAAAACTTAAACGAATTACTTCTTTCTTCACAATTGTAACTATAACAACTATGATATAAATTGTTTGGTAGGTTGTTTAGATTGTGCAATGAAAAGTTAAAATTTTGGAGAGAAGAATAAGGTATTGTAAAAAACAGCCAACCGACAGAAAATTCGATTATGCCATTTAATAGGCTCTTGACAGGATCATCACTAGTATATCGTTCTGTAAATAATATTGCATACAGTAGGTTTATTTGTTATCCTTTCTAAAACCATACAACCAAATTGGAGGGGATAGCAAATGCCCAAACGTAAAGCATTAAATCTTAGTACTGACGATGAGGAAGAGCTTGCAAGAATAAGCAACAGCAGAACCGAAGCCGCTGCTGCTGTACGCAGAGCAAAGGTGCTCCTTTCTTA
>VGXX01000128.1 GCA_016873155.1 Planctomycetota bacterium
CCCTCGCCCCCTTTATTAAGGGGGATTTCCTTAGGTCCCCCTTAGAAAAGGGGGATTCAGGGGGTTGTCTGACATGCTATGACACAAACTTTGAAATTCCTAATCATTAAAATATTATTTATATTCCTGTGTACATTTATTCCTGGCAACCTTCATGCCCAGCTTGCAGACAGCCCGTGGCCGATGTTTCGCCATGATTTGAAGCACACGGGAAGGAGTTCGTATACCGGATCGGGCAAGAATTATCTCCAGTGGGTGTATCCGGTAGGCAGCAGCACATCCACCCCGGCAATTGGCACGGACAGCACGATTTATGTGGGGTCGTACGACAGTAATTTATATGCAATCAATCCAAACGGCACGTTAAAGTGGAAATACAAAACGGGTGACGTCATTGAATCGTCCCCTGCTGTTGGCACTGACGGGGTTGTTTATGTTGGCTCTAATGATGATAAAGTATATGCCGTAAATCCCAACGGAACGCTGAAATGGTATTATTCAACAGGCGGCGATGTTGTGTCTTCCCCGGCTGTGGGCACAAACAGTACCGTCTATGTGGGTTCGTATGATGGGAAATTCTATGCAATTACAAAGGATGGCGCATTAAAAAAGGATAAGAACCTAGGCAACCAAGTCTATTCATCCCCTGCGGTTGGTAACAATGAAATTATCTATATTGCATCAAGGAATGACAAGTATTTTTATTCATTGGATTCCAATCTTGGCACCCGATGGCGTTTTAGGCTATTAGACTCAATTGATTCCTCTCCGGCCATTGGAGGTAACGGCACTGTGTATATAGGAGCCGATATATTATATGCCTTTACCGACTCAAGCAGTTATTGGACATATACGACAACCAGTGAAAATGAGCCGCTTATTACCTCATCGCCTGCAATCAGTAGCAGCGACAATATCTATTTTGGCGCTGAGAGTGGATTTTATGCATTATATTCCGATAGTACCAATAAAGTATTCAATGTAAAGAGGATTGTCAACACTATCGGTGCAATCGGCAGAAGCTCTCCCGCTATCGATGCCAGTGGCAATGTCTATATCTGTACGAACAGCGGTTTATATGCATTGGATACCAATTACGTTTTTAAGTGGACGTATCCTATCAAGGATGAAAATGCCTCACCCATTATCGGCGCTGATGGCACTATCTATGTGCATTCGTCGGATGGAAAACTTTACGCGGTAGGCACCTCCTCCGCTGTAGTAAAGACAATAGCAACAGATAAAACATCGTTAAATATTGTGGAAGGAAAGTCAGGGACGATAACGGCAACCACATACGATGCAAACAATCTTTCACTTACCGACATCGTCCTGAACGCCTCCGTTGATAATGATTTAGTTGCCACCGTCTTAACAGGTTCGGCAACTACTGATGCCAACGGGCAGGCTGTGTTTACAGTGGATGGCAATGCCGTGGGCGAAACGAATCTTTCGATTACTGCGAATAATACCTCCACGGCGATTCCCGTTACTATATCGCAAAAATCCGGACTGATTGTGGATTCGCTGAATATTACCCCTTCGAAGCTTACCGTTGCAAAGAACGCCCTGGGCACCATTACCGTAAAAACGCTCGATGCACAGGAAACGCGCATTCCAAACGTCTCTATAAAGGTCTCAAATAACAATCCAAGCAGTGTGTCAATTGAAGGAGACAAGGTGACGGACGATATCGCTGAGGCGTCCTTTCTGGTAACAGGCATCGAGGAAGGCAGCGCTTCAATCACGTTTACCGCTGATAGCATATCGGGGACAAGCGCTGTCAGTGTGGTTGTCCCAAAAACGATTGCGTTAGAGTCAACGTCATTAAGTATAAAGGAACACGAAAACGCTGTGGTCACGACTACTGTTGAAGATGCAGATGGGAATGTTATGGCAGATCAAAGCGTATCGGCTGTGTCAACCGATACCGGTATTGCTTCCGTCGACGCACAGCAGACTACCGATGAGAGCGGGAATGCCTCTTTTACCGTTACCGGTAATAGCATAGGTAATACGACGGTTACCTTTACATCGGAAAGCGCAACAACTGATCTGCCGGTTTCTGTGGTTTCGGGAGGGGTATTAACCTCTTTGGACATTGAGCCAGACAAATTAAGTATCATTTTAAGTTACAGCGGCACGGCAACGGTAACCGCCCTTGATCAGGATAACAATTCCATGACAGGCATTGATATTGCCGCCGCAAGTGATGATACCAATATTATAACCGTCGATAACAGCCAGACAACAAACGCCGATGGACAGGCATTCTTTTCTATTCATAGCCTTTCCGCAGGAAGTGCGACAATTGATTTTACAGCTAATAGTGTATCAAATTCATTGCCTGTTTCAGTATTGAATACTGTCCCATCGTCACTGACCCTGAGTAAAAAGAAACTCAATGTATACTTAGGACAGACAGGGACTATAACGGCAACGGTACTCGACCAGAACAACACTGCCATATCGGATATTACGGTCGAGGCGAATAGCAGTGATACCTCTATTGCGACAATTGACCCGAATAAGACGACCGATGACGATGGGAAAGCATCGTTTGGGATAACGGGCAAATCGGAGGGAGAGTCTGGGGTTACCTTGAATGTGGGCACACTAACGGCATCTGCATCGGTAACTGTTATTGAGTTGATACCATCCAGCATTATTGTTGACGAGAGTTTGTTAAAGTTGTCACAATGTGAAAGCGGCAGTGTTACCGTCAGCGTATTTGATGATACGGGAGTGCCGATCCCCGACGTGACGGTTAATGCCTCTGTGTCAAAGAAAGAATCACAGCATCCTCATATTCATATAGACAATTCCAGTGTTGTAACGGACGAGGGCGGTGAGTCTTCGTTTTTCATTATTGGATTGCGTAAAGGAGGGGCGACTATAACATTTAGCGTCGATACGCTTCGTAAAAAACTAAAAGTCCGTGTGAATAAAGCCCGGATAATTTCTGTAGAAACAACAGACAGCATCACCATAAAGGTGCTTCAGGGCGGTGTGCCAAAGCCGGGTGTAACGATAATGGCTGAAAGCAGCGATACGGACGTTGTCCTTGTGACCAGACAAAAGAAAACGAATGCGAAGGGCGAAGCCAAATTTATCATTACCGGCGTGGGAGAAGGGAGCGCTACGATTACTTTTACAACAAGCACCGGTTCCTCAAGTCTGAAGGAGAATATTACGGTTATTAAAACGGCCCAACTGGAACTGAGTGAAAATGATTTGAGCATACCTGCCGGTGCAAGCCAGAGCATAACGGTAACGGCAAGTGACGCTAATTCCGATCCTGTGACGGATGCCACTGTATATGCAACCATTATCAGCGGTGAAAAGAACGTAGAGGTAACGCCTTCCGAGCAGACTATTGGCGAGAATGGCAGCGCCTCTTTTACCATTAATGGCATAAAGGCTGGTAATGCACGGATAGAAATTGGCGTGTGCGGTATGTCTGAAAAGCTTAGGGTTGAAGTTTCGCCGTAATTATAGTGTAACAATTTGGTTTTTTGAAAAATTTCAATAATAATATTTTACCTACTGTGCAGGGACAGGTTTGAAACCTGCCCCTATCGGTAAATACGATGGAAGAGGCGTGTTGCCTCTACGATCTTAGCGTGCCCTGCGGTAAGATGCGCTGTAAATTATTTCATAACAGTTCATCATCCCCACCTGACCTCCCCCATCAAGGGGGAGGAATCGCTTCCCACTTGGTGGGCAATGTCATTGAATTAAGGGGGTGTGCTTTTCTCTTTAAGGCTAACCCCGAAGGGCTGACAGAGTATAGCCCAGGGCGGGTAGCCCTGGGATAAGGATTTAATAATGTTTTTAGCCCTGAAAGGGCGACACATTATCTTAATTCAATGACATTTCCCCTGTCTGGAGGGGTTAGGGGAGGGGGAAGAACTGATACAAATTTTTTTAACTGAAAGCTATGGATAAAGAAAAACTATTTAAAGTCTACGATGAGATATATGCAACGAATTTTGGCTTCATGCCGTGCATAGAGAAGTGTGACGGCCGCTGCGAACAAAAGCCGTTGTCGGTATTATTACCTTTTGAAGACGAATTTATATTTGTGCGAAGCGGGAAACACATCTGCAATGAAAAGCTCGAATTACCTGTGGGAACGCTTGAAATAATCGGCAGTACCTGTAATTTTACCGACGGCGTAAAATGCTTCATTCATGAGCATCGCCCCATTGCCTGCCGGTTGTATCCCTTTTATCCCAATTTGACAACTGATGGTGAATTGGAGCTGCTCATCGATGAGACCTGTCCGCTAACGGAATCGCTGGTTATGGATACAGCCTACGTGTCTAATGTTATCTCTGCACTAAACAAACTTATACCATTGATTGACGATGATTATTGGAAAATGCTGAACCATGTGCCGTCACATCTCTGGGATGAGACCTGCAAGGAGAGGCGTGTCTGCATATTGAGGAAGAGATAAACCTTTTATTTATTAGATTAAAGGTAACAGTTTAGTTTTTTTTTGAAAAATTCCTGTAATGTCGAGATTATCATGCAATGTAGAGGTAATTCATGAATTACCCCTACATACTGTCACCAAGGCATTTTCAACTACTAATGTTTTCAAAAAACCAAACTGTTACGATTAAAGATAAATGCAGCAGATTGCCTCGTTTTGGCCGGATTAAGCATGATAACAGACGTTTCCTGCAATCATGGTAAAGATGTTTTTCGAGACAGTGTCGAGTAGTTGACTATAAATATTTCCACCATAAACATCCGGTAGCTTGACTCCGCATATGTCTGCCTCGAAACCTTCCTTGATATGGCCTGTCTTTGATTCCAACTCAAGCGCCTTTGCCCCGTTTATTGTGGCCATGGTGAGTAATGTTTTCGGTGAAATTGAATGGCGAAGAGACAAAAATTTCATTTCATCCAGGATACTCAGGGTGTCGTTGCTGGCCAGGCTGTCAGTGCCCAACCCAACGTTGATTCCTGCATCCAGAAGCTTTTGGACAGGATGGTTCAAGTGACCAAAGAAATGGTGACTTCTGGGACAGAATGCGACACTTGCCCCTGAGGATTTAATTATGGATATTTCCTCGTCAGTTATGTAATTGCAGTGGATGAGAAGTGGGCGATTTCTGAGTATTCCAGTTTCATTCAGGTACTGAATGGGGGTAAGCCCCGGAGCATGCCAGTTATCCGGCATAGCCCGAAGTTGTTTCAGAAACGCAGGAAAGCTTCCCGTGCCTTTTGTCAGAAATTCAATTTCGTCTCTTGTCTCTGCGATATGGGTACAAACCGGTGTTTCTCTTTCGGCTGCGAATTGGGCAATTGCCTGATACAATTCCCTTGAAACAGAATAGGGGGCGTGAGGGGATAGTCCTATTGAGAGCAGGTTATCTGATATAATTGTGGATAATTCCGATTGTGTTTTTTTAAGGACGTCCTGTGCGTGGTCCGGATTCAGATCAATGATTTCTTTGTAAACTACCTTTCGTAAAGGACTCTTTTTTAATACAGAAAAAGAATACCCTGTATTGGCAATGTCTGCAACCGTTGTGGTGCCTGACTCAACGCAGAGTTCAATCCCTTTTTCGATGGAAGATATATAGTCCTCTTCCTTCCACCGAATCCTTGCGCCTACAATCTGAAAGACCCAGTGGGTAAAATTGGTTGTGGGTTTGATACGATTGTGCAGGTTGGTAAGGTCGAGATGGGTATGGATATTGATAAGACCGGGCAGGATGACGGCATTACCCAGATCGATTATTTTGTCAACATTGGCAAGCGCCTTAATCTCATCAAATGTACCAATACGGGATATCTTTGCACCTTCGACTGCAACCGCCCCATTTTCAATGCAATCCTCCGGATTTGTAATAAGGTATTTGGCTTTTAAAAGAGTAGTCATATTTTACGTTGAATTTTTATTAGACCAATGTTCCCGAAACATTCTTTTTGGACTCAGCTTTTTCTGGTGTCATCCATTCTGGTAATGGTTCTCCAGTTGCCTCGCTGTAAAGGGTTTCTGGCGCAATGTCCACATCATCAGGCCAGCATAATACCCCCAACTCTTTGTTAATATAAAACCGCTTAAAATATTCAATATCAGAAAAGCGGCTGAAAACACCGCCTTTTCGTGCATAGCTATGCAGGTCAACAGTTCCTTTTTTACCATTTTCAAATACAAGCTCCAATTTATATCCATCAATATATTTTGCCTCAATAACTTCATAATACATGAGTTAATCCTCCTATTTTAACGGTTTAATAGCGAATAAGGGCTTCTTTTCCCTTGACAAATCCCAATTTTTAATAAGTTCATCTTTATGAATCTCAAATGGCAATTTTATTGAATATCAATGGGTGTTTTTAAGTATCCGTTATCCAATCATGCCAGTCGGAGCCAATATCTCCTCGCCTTTTGTAACGTTCCATCAAAGAGGAACAATGGCAAATTATTTTTTGTCGTTTTATATTTTTTGCAATCTCCCTCATAACGACGGGGAATTTTGATACGGCCTTTTCCACCGCCATACGGTCGGCATCGTCGGAAAGCCCTTCAAACAATTCACCAGCCTTGAATGGCCTGTCAACAACACCTTCTGCATAATTGGTAACGTAACAGATAGCGGCATAGCACATCTCCAGTTCCTTTGCCAAAAAAACCTCTGGCACAAGGGTCATGCCGACCAAATCGCATCCATAAGACTTATATTTTCTTATTTCAGCAGGCGTTTCAAGGCGAGGTCCTTGGGTACACACATACGTGCCCTTGTCGGAGAAGCCGAGATGCAGGTTCTTTAATGAACTGATAATACATTCTCTTAATGTAGGGCAAAATACAGGCGATTGACGGATAAATCCTATACCACTATTTTTATAAAAGGTGGATTCCCTGCCGTGTGTTTCATCCGCCACATCGTCAACAATGACATATTCGCCGATTTGGTAGGACGTATTGATAGCGCCGGGACCCGACCACGAGACGATCTGTTTGACCCCAAGTTCCTTGAGTGCGTAAATATTAGCCCGATAATTAACGAAAGGGGCGGTGATACTGTACCCCTTCTCCCCGTGCCGTGAGAGGAAGAGCATCTCGCCTGTTGAGTCATGAATATGGTATACAGGCTGTGAATATCCGAAAGGTGTTTTTATTTCAGCTATTCTTTCCCCTCGAATACTGCCCCTTTGGAGCAGGTCATAAGCCTGACTGCCGCCGATCACTGCAAAAGGTGTGTTGATGTTATATTTCATATAAAGACAACAGTTAGTGAGGATAAATAAACAAATTCCCCTATGTCCTGTTTATAAAAGGGGGATTTAGGGAGATTGATTTAATGTATGGGAATTTATATCTGGTAGGGGTAATTCATGAATTACCCCTACCTACCCATTCCCATCCCTTTTGGCTGCTTCTATCATTCTCGATTGAACCAAAACGTTTCGGTTCAGGCTGCAAGCCTGAACCAGCATTTTCCAGCATTAAAGATACTTTAAAGATTAATAAAAAACAATCCCAAAAATTAAATTGCACATGACGAGGAATCCCTAATCAGTATTGTATCTGCCTGGAACTTATGTTATATTTAGTTCCTTAAACGGAATAATTCAAATATCGAATTTCGAAATTTAAGGGATAAATTATGTTACGAGGAATTATCTTTGACATGGACGGCACGCTTACGAAACCCAATGTGGACTTTGCTGCGATTGAGCGGGAAATTGGCCAAAAGGTGGGGTTCATTATTGATTATGCAGAACGGTCGAGTCCTGAGGAACGTGCGAGGGCGTTAGAAATTCTCGAACGCCATGAGGCAAAGGCTGCAATCGAGTCTGAGCTTAACGAAGGGGTGCTGGAGATGCTGGAATTCGTTTCCAAAAAGAAGTTAAAAAAGGCGCTTTTAACCAGAAATTCCCGCAAATCGGTGGATACGGTTCTCCGCAAACATAATCTGCATGTGCATTTTGAGTTTATTGTCAGCCGGGAGGATACAAAACCAAAACCTGCGCCAGACCCCATTTTTTTACTGAGTAAAAAGATGAACGTCCATACCGATCATTTGCTCATGGTCGGTGATTATAAATACGATATTATGTGTGGCAAGGCGGCAGGGACAAAGACTGCGCTGCTGCGTTACAGAGAGTATATCGAAACCGAGATATCCCCCGATTTTGAAATAAACAGTATCCGGGAGGTTATTCATATCATTGAGCATTTCGAAAAAGTTGGGGCAGGACTCAAGGGGGGACGCAGTGTATAAAAACAGATTGATTGTGTTTGCGCTTTTGATTGCAGGTATTTTCGTTTTCAATACGCTGGTTCTATCCAGTGAGATTTCTAAGCCGAAAAACCTCGGCGATATCCTTGCTGAGATGGAAAAGGCAAATACGGCATTTAAGACACTCAAAGCAGGTATTGTCTATACCCGTACGATTACCCTGCTTGAATCCACAGAAATCTCTGAAGGTGAGTTGAGCTACAAAAAGCCAAAAAGGATGTATTTGAAATTTTTCCCGCCCCGCAATGAGGTGAATGTAGTGGACGGAAAGTATGTATGGGTGTACCATCCGTCAGAGAAGCAGGTAGAGAAATACGAGATGACCGGCAGCAAACAATCGCAGGGTGTGAGTTTCTTTGAGTTCGGCTATGGCGAATCTGTGGCAGCGGCAAAAAAGGATTATACGATTACCTTGCTGGATACGAAGGAAGACGGCAAAAAACGGTTTTACATACTGGATTTACAACCGAAAGACCCGAAGGCGCAGTATTCAGACATCCGGTTGTGGGTAGAGGAGGGGGTCTGGCTGCCGGGCAGGATAGAACTCCATGAAAGTCAGGGCGAGGTGGTTAATGTTATTGAACTTAAAAATATCAAGCTTAACAAAGGCATGTCCGACAAGCTCTTCGTGTTTGATGTGCCGCGCGGTGTAGAGGTTATTGAATTATTTAAGTAAAAGTGAGGATATTAACAAACACATTGAATATATTATTGATATACCCTGAATTCCCCGATACGTTCTGGAGTTTCAAACA
>VGXX01000129.1 GCA_016873155.1 Planctomycetota bacterium
AATTTTACTGGGTATCGGTTTGATGGTCCTAATGACATTTTTGGAATAGAAAAATGAATAACACATTCTCTGATCATTTATTCGAATATCGTTCTGTTGAAAAAAAGAAGCTCATGATGTCGCTCTATATCACTTCGATAGTGATGTTTGTTGAGCTTATTGGCGGATACATTACCCACAGTATTGCCCTGATAAGCGATGCAGGGCATATGTTTACCCATTGCTTTGCTATTGGTCTGAGCTTAATAGCAATCCTCATTGCAAGAAGGCCTCCCTGTCATCAGAAGACTTTTGGATTGTATCGGGCTGAGATATTAGCCGCTTTTATTAACGGATTATTTCTCTTATTAGTCGTGGGTGTTATTCTCTATGAGGCGGCGCTGAGAATTATACACCCAAGAGAAATTCTGGGTCTGCATATGTTGATAATTGCCTTTATCGGGCTTGCGGTAAATATTGCCAGTATTTTTATCCTGCATGGCAACCATAAGGAGGACTTGAATATAAAAAGTGTATTTTATCACATGATAGCGGATACAGCGTCTTCTGTTGGTATTATACTGGCAGCCATTATTATATCATTCACCGGGTGGAACACCCTTGACCCAATTGTCAGCATAGGAATATCCTTAGTAATTCTGTATTGGTCATGGGGGGTATTAAAGGAATCTACAGCAATTTTACTGGAAATGCCCCCCTCTGGAGTTGATATTAATAGTATTTCTGATGACCTCAAAATGAATTTCCCAGAAATTGTAGAAATAAACAATGTGCACCTTTGGGCAATAACAGCGAACATGCTTGTCTTTTCAGCCCATATCAAGATAAACACGAATGGCAACTCTTCAATGATTCAAAACATACTCGTTAAGAAAGTAAACAAGCATCTGGCAAATCAATATAAAATAGCTGAATCTACGATTCAAATCACTTTACAGGATTATGAGCTATGAAGCTACGATGGAAAATTTATGCGTATCTGTCTCTTCTTGCCTTTCTGTATCTTTCCGGTTGCACAGTACCTCCTGAGTTTAAGCCAATAACTCCCGTAAAACCGCCAAAAAAGGAAGAACTTCCAGTTATTAGCCAGTTGAACCACTACAATGTAAGGGACTGGAAGTATATTGTTATCCATCATAGCGCAACCGAATCGGGCAGTGCCGCTGAATTTGATAAATCCCACAGAACACGGGGTTGGGAAAACGGGTTAGGGTATCACTTTGTGATAGGTAACGGAAATGGTTCAGGTAATGGAGAGATTGAAATTGGCAATAGGTGGATAAGTCAGATGGATGGTGCTCATGCCGGTGTTCAGAAATACAATCATTTAGGTGTTGGGATATGCCTTGTAGGGAATTTTAATGAATCCTATCCAACAACGGCACAAATGGACTCGCTGTTAGCGCTTATACAATATCTCCAGGAACGATGTCGTATTCCTTCAGAAAACGTTATACTGCACAGACATTGCAAAGAAACCGACTGCCCCGGCAAAAACTTTCCCTATTATAAATTACTTGCCGGTTTAGAAGTCAAAAGTTTCAGATAGACAGTAAGGTTTTAGAATTGTATAAAACAAAACATGAAAATCCTGCGGATGTGGTAAACCGCCCCGCTGGTTTAGCTCGTTAAGTAGCGATAAAGAATAAACGGAGGATGATAATAAGATGAAATGGAGAAATAAAACCTTTCTATGTGGTATAGTTCTTTGCGTGGCAGCGCCTTTTGTTTTATTTATGCTGGCTAAGCAGACGGATGTAAACAAACAGCCAAAGGAGGAATTTGTTCAAAAAACGCAAAGGCTCCAAATACCTTTCATAACCAATGAACATCAGATGAATGAAAGAGTAGCGTTTTTTACCAATACCTTCGGGGGAAGTGTGTTTGTTACACGCGATGGAGAACTCGTTTACTCATTACCAGGAGCACATGAGAAAATTAAGGCAGAGGAGAAATGGTCAAAAAAGCTGATCCTTAAAGAGTCGTTTATCGGTGGGAAAGTAGAAAAAATTCAAGGAGAAGGAAAGACCGTAACCAATGTGTCTTATTTTAAAGGGGAAGACCCATCCATGTGGAAGAGTAACATCTCAACGTATGAGGTTGTTAATCTTGGAGAGGTTTATAAGGGAATAGAACTAAAGTTGAGGGCGTACGGAAATAATATTGAGAAGTTTTTTTATGTTAAACCAGACATCGATACTGAGTTGATAAAGATCAAGCTAAGTGGGGCAAAGGCATTAAAGGTAAATAAAGAAGGGCAGCTTGAAGCAGAGACGGAATTAGGGACGGTTACATTTACAAAACCAGTAGCCTATCAGGAAATCCACGGGAAGAGGGTGGATGTGGACGTTTCTTACCTGATTTCGGATTGTGGATCGCGGAATGCGGATTGTGAAAAAAATCAAAATCAAGGATCGACTTTTTCCAATTCCATAAATCCGAAATCTGAAATCCACAATCGTTCGACTGAGCGCTCACGACGAAGTCCGCAATCCGTTTACGGTTTCAAGGTCGCCTCCTATGACAGGACAAAAGAACTCATTATCGACCCGCTTCTTGCCTCTACATATCTGGGAGGGCTTGACTCAGATTATGGCTATTCTATAGCCAGAGATGCAGATAAAAATATTATCGTTGCCGGTTATACCCAATCGTCAGACTTTCCGACAACTACAGGCGTTTATGATGTCTCTTATAGTGACGCTGATATCTTTGTATCAAAGCTAGATGGCGATTTAACACGTCTTATAGCATCTACTTATTTAGGAGGTTCTTCCGAGGATTATGTACGTTCCATAGCTATAGATTCACATAAAAATATTTATGTGGCTGGTCAAACGGCTTCATCAAACTTCCCCATAACCCCCGGCGTTTTTGATGCTTCTAAAAATGGTTATAGCGATGCCTTTCTGGTAAAGTTCAGTGGAGATTTAACAAACCTGATTGCATCCACATTTTTGGGAGGTTCTTCCGAGGATTATGCCCATTCTATAGTTTTGGACCCGAATGGTATTTCCCTGTATGTAACTGGCAGGACTTTATCATCAAACTTTCCGACAACTCCTGGCGCTTATAGTACTACGTTTCATAATGGTGACGCCTTTATTGCAAAGATAAATTGGAATTTCACCCACATTCTTGCATCCACGTATTTAGGAGGAACTAATAATGACTATGGCGCTTCGATAGTTTTAGACTCCGAGAGGAATATATATGTGAGTGGCGAGACCTGGTCGTCCGACTTTCCTACAAGTATGGATGCTTATGATACCTCCTTTAACGGTGGTTTTGGTGATGTCTTTGTATCAAAGCTTGACCGGGAGTTAACACGTCTTCTTGCATCCACATATTTGGGTGGAACTACGGATGATTCCGCCCACTCTATGACCCTGGACTCGCGTGGGAATATATATGTGACGGGTCAAACTGAGTCATCAAACTTTCCAACCACCCCTGGCGCTTATGATACTTCGTTTCATAATGGTGATGTCTTTGTGTCAAAGTTTAGTCGGAATTTAACCAGCCTTCTTGCATCCACATATTTGGGCGGAGCAGATGATGATGTAGGTAATTCTCTCGCCATAGGCTCAGATGGGAAAATATATGTGGCAGGCTACACCGGGTCGTCAGACTTTCCAACAACCTCCGGTTCTTATAATACTTCTAAAGGTGTCTTTTTTGATGCCTTTGTATCAAAGCTGAGCGGTGATTTAACAAGCCTCATTGCATCGACATATTTAGGTGGATACTATAGAGATATTGCCCGTTCTATCGCTATAGACTCAGGTGGAAATATTTATGTGGCTGGTGAAACCCGCTCGTCAAACTTCCCAACAACTCCGGGTTCTTATGATACTACTTACAACGGTGACGTTAGTATTTCTTATGCTTATGACGCTTTTGTGTCAAAGCTTGATGGTAATCTTTCTGCAGCACTCCCAACTAATAAGAAACAGTAATTTTTTGATGTGTTATGGAGGTTACAACGGGAATATGTCGAAATTCAGATTATCTCTTTTCCCGTTGTTGTAGTGGAAAGACCCCCGTGTTTTACTCCTTTTGCGGATTTTAATTTTCCATACAATTCCTCTATCTCCTTCGGTTTGCCCTTTATTACAATTATCTCTAAACAATTGTCGTGATCCAGGTGGATGTGCTGGGTGGAAAGAATGGTGTCGTGATAGTCGTGCTGGATATCAATGAGGAGATTGGTCAATTCCCGCTTGTGATGATTGTAAACAATGGTGATTGACCCAGTGACCTCTTTGCCTTCCTGCCATTCTTTTTTCACCAGATCGTCCCTGATCAGGTCGCGTATGGCCTCAGAGCGGTTGGTGTATTTTTTCTCTTTTATCCGCGCATCGAATTTTTTGAGCAAGTCATTATCGAGTGAAACCCCAAATCTGACTAAGTTTGACATAAAATTCCTTATATTGTTAGTGTTCCGATTTTCAGAATAATAGCACGAATAGTGATGATGTCAATGGCATTTTTAGATCAAAGGAATACCGCGCTGACAAAACCGATCAAAGCGCCAAAGACGCCTCCCCAGACGACCAGCCAGCCCAGGTGCGTCCGCATCATATCCTCAACGATTTCTTTCACCCGATGCGGGGTAAGTTCGTTTAATGTGGTGTCCACCATAGCGCTGATTTTGGACTTAAATGTTCCAAAATCAGTTTCTTTTCGTAGTACCGAGGCTATGTCGATATTGGATAAAATTTCTGATGCTTGTCTTTCAAATTCCATTTCAAACGGTTTGCGGAGAGGTTCTAACGCCTTTTCTCCGCCGAATAATTTAAACATGCCACCGAATGAGGAGTCTTTAATTACCGTTACAAAACCACCGAACATTTTATCAAAATCGATTTTATCCATGATCAATTCAGGTTGTATTGTGTGAGGCAGTGCACCCTGGGTGACCTTGACAAAATTTTCTTCGGTAAAAAAATTCTCCATAATCAGAATACGAATACTCTCTTTAAATTGATCAAACCTCAGGGCAATAATTCCAGAGCCATAAAGCCCGGGTATTCTTTCAAATAACATGTAAACGGCCAGCCAGTTGGTCAGTGCGCCAGACAAGGCGAAAAGACTTGCCATCATGAGTGCATGTCTCCCAAGAAACTCAGGCATTACATAAGAAGCTCCAAATGCGATAGCGGAAATCAAATTGGTCAGGAAACTTTTATTCGCAAGTATTTTTAATTTACTTAAGTCCAGCCACGAGGTTTCTTTCTCAAACACCAGCGTAGGGAGGCTGTATGGAATCGCCTCTGTTTTTTCTTCTGTCATTTCAACATCTCCTGTTTCATAGAGTGCATAAAATGTATCAATTATTCATGATGAGAAAACCTGGAATCACTACCTTAGCAGTTCATGCCATGCTATGAGTTTATTATTGTCTTATCCTGTAGTCAAGAGATAAGAATGCACGAGATAGTATTACTTTGTAAAAACTTTTTTTCCCCATTATTATGGAGACAAGTTTTAGTAAGTTTTTATCAGTGGATTAGTTTTATAAGTAACATTGTTGATACCTTCGTGAATTCTTGGTATCATCTTTTTTATGGAAAATACGTCTGAAACGGATTTCATAAAATTTCTCGGCACTGCCGGCGCCAGGATTGTCGTGTCCAAGCAATTGCGCGCCTCCGGAGGGATGTGGTATTCCCTGGACGGTTATAATGTGCTGGTGGATCCCGGTCCAGGGTGTTTGGTACGGTGTATTTCGAGCAGGCCTAAAATGGACCCCATGAAACTGGACGCCATTATCCTCACCCACAGACATCTTGATCATGCTGCCGATGTGAATGTAATGATTGAGGCAATGACTGAAGGAGGTTTTAAGAAACGCGGTGTGCTCTTTACACCTGAAGATGCATTAACAGAAGACCCGGTTGTTTTCAAATATGTGAGAAACTACATATCCCGCATAGAAATTATAAAAGAAGGTGGAAGATATAAACTGTCCGATACGGTTACTTTTGAAACGCCTTTAAAACATCACCATCCGAGTGAAACCTACGGTATAAATTTTTTTACTCCGAAGTACACGATTTCGCTGATTGTGGATACCCGCTATTTCCCGGAATTATTGAAACACTATAAAGGGGATGTGTTGATAATCAATGTCGTTCGCTATACGGTAGACAAAGACATGAAGACATGGCTCTATCATTTGAGCATTAGAGATGTGAAAGAGATCGTAATGGCGTTGAAACCGAAGGTAACGATCTTAAATCATTTTGGGATGACCATGATCAAGGCACAGCCGCGTGTGGTTGCGGAACAACTATCGAAGGAAACGGGGTTAAAAATTATAGCAGCCGGAGATGGAATGAAATTTAGCCTTATTCCCGCCTCGTAACTATATAATTTGCCAATTCGTGGAGGGCAGTTTTATATTTGGAATCCGGCAGCGGGGCAATCTCTTCCTTAGCCTGTTTGACGATATTTTTGGCCGTATTGAAGGCATATTCTACCGCATCGTGCTTAGTTAAAAGCTCGATAATAGCATGCTTGGTCTCTTTTACATTATGCTGAAAAATGAGGTCTTTCGCCGATTCAAGCTTGTTTCTGGGAAGTTGATTGACCAGCCGGATAAGGGGTAGCGTAAGCTTCCCCTTTTCTATATCAGAGTTGAGTGATTTACCAATCTCTTCCTCAGTGCCCATTACGTCAAGGCAGTCATCCACGATTTGAAACGCAATGCCGATTTTTAAGCCATAATTGGATAACATGTCCGATACCTTTCGATTCGCTCCGGCAAACGTTGCCCCCAGACGACAGCTTGCGGCACAGAGGGAAGCTGTCTTTCTCTCAATAATATCGAAATAGTCATTTTCGCTGAGTCCAATATCGTACCGCCTTTGAAGTTGGATGAGTTCTCCTTCGGACATGATATTTACGGTCTGCGAAAGCAGCAAGGTCGCAACTTGAGAGTCGAGTGCGGAAAGTATCGTAAACCCGCGAGAGAACAGATAATCGCCAAACAGAATGGAAATTTCCCTGCCCCATTTTGAATTGACGCTCTCAACGTGCCGCCTCATTGATGCTTCATCGATAATATCATCGTGAACAAGGGTAGCGGTATGAACCATTTCCACCACGACAGCGATATCTATATGTTGGGGCGCTATTTCTCCTACGCATTTACCGGCTAACAATACTAAAGCAGGGCGTAGCCTCTTTCCTTTGTACTTGCCAATATGGGAAATAAGGTCGGCTAATGAATTGGTTTCTGGTTTTAGTTCCTTATGGAATCGGGTTTCAACCTCATCCATAAGGGTTTTTATCGGGCCAAAGATATTTGCAGTTTCCACAATTAACCATGTCCTTTTCAGTCATTGATGAAAATAAAGAGAAGTTATAATATCAAGCGATATTTGAAAAGTCAAACTTCTTTTTTAACTTGTGGACGGCATCGAAGACATCATCCGGTGCGACAGAATGAATGCACGTGACGTGGTCGCACGCCCGCTTTTCACAAGGGCTGCAGGGGATGTCTTTTCTTACTACCACGGCATTATCATTGTAGGGGGCATAAATATCAGGATCTTTTGGCCCAAAAATCGCAACCGTGGGAATTCCGGTGCATGAAGCAATGTGGGTAGGTCCCGTATCGCCGCCGATAAAAAGATGCGCATGCTGCAACAATGTTATCAGTTGTTTTACCGATGTCTTGCGGGCTATTGTGGCCTGATAACGCATGAAAGATACGATTTCCTCTGCTATTTTGTATTCCTGATCGCCCCAGGTAAAAATAACCGAATAGCCGAGTTCCTGTATTAATCTGTCAGCCAGATCGGCATAATTTTTAGGCGGCCATCGCTTATATTTCCCAAACAGGCTTGTCCCCGGATGAATTATTGCAATGGACTTTTGGTTAAGATGTTTTTGGTGAATAAAATCTTCGATATAAAGGCGGTCAGTATCCGGGATAGAAAATACGGGTCTTTGATAATGTGCCTCTATATCCAGTCCACGTAAAAGGGTCAGATACTTATCAACCCTGTTCATCTTTATCTGTTGCGGGGTAATCCGTAAATTGGTAAAAATAAAATTAAATTCCTTGCAATATCCCCTGGAAAAACCAATTCGGGTCGTGGCTCCACTCAGGTAAGTTAACAAGCCGCTCTTAAAATTACCGTGAAAATCCAACGCAACGTCGTATTTTTTATCCCTTAATTTTTTAAGGAACATTCGGGTTTCTGAAATTATCTTAAAATATTTTTGTGGATTTTTTAGAGAGCATTGCCATTGTCTTCTCGGAAAGACTATCACCTCGTCTACTCCCGGAAGACATTCGACCAAATCTTTATGTTTGTCCTCTACAAGCCAGGAAATCCGGGCAGAAGGGAATGCCATTCTCAAATTAGTTACCGCAGGCATAACATGGACAATATCGCCCATTGCGCCCAAACGCACAACCAGGATATTCTTTGGATTATTGAATTGTTTGTCCATCTATAATGTTACAAAAGAGTTTATACAAAACGATTCGTTTGCTACTATAATCCTTATAAAACCCCATTTCAATAACAATTCGACTCAATTTGGGTTTGTATTCGTTTATATCTTCATATATAATTTCCGTATTATGTGTTTTCAAACAATTCCGTGAATATGCGCGGTGAATTATTCCGGTGACCGTTATGTCACAAAAACTAAAAATACCAGCATCCTTTGCAATAGTCAAGAGAGGGAATACGACCTTATTTGTAAAGGAAAAACACAAAGAGAGTATCCTCCGCATTGTTCTGGATAAAGAATTTCTGCATGAGAGCGGTAATAACACTCAGGTAAAATTTGGAAGGGGAAGTTATTTGTCTGTGCCTGTTACAGAAAACAGCTCGGAACGGTTTGTT
>VGXX01000130.1 GCA_016873155.1 Planctomycetota bacterium
TGTGATGAAATGGGTGTAAGCAGATTGGAAGACCTTGCAACGAAATTCGGAATTACGAAGGGATACCTTGAAAATCCTTCAGCAAAAACAGTGAAAAAGAAATAGACAATATCAAAATTATTGATATATTACGGACTCATATTTCTTACGCCACTAGGGCGCCAAGGCACAAATTTTTGTAGGGGCAACTTTGAAATTTCTGTATATCAAGATGCCGAGCAATCTCTCTCTATCAAAACTAGCAATAATTTCTTTATGCATCGTCTTACTTTCTTCAACACTACTTTTTGCTCAAACAAACAATACCGGCAATACCATAACGGGTTTAACGGAGTCAAGCGGTTTTACCTATAACAATTTTGTCTCCGGCAATTTTAAGGCCCAATACGAAGGCCGCTGGGCAGAAGACGAAGACGATCATGACATGTATGAATACCTGCGTTTTAAGACAAAAGATTTTTTTAACAATAAGGTGACTATCGCCGGTTCCGGAAGGTTATCGGAAGACCTTGATGGGCATGAGTCGAAAGACGGGGCATTCCGGGATATCCTCGATACGTACGACCGCAGCTACAACGGACGCCTTTACTATTTATATGCGGATATCAAGAATCCGGTTATTGAGCAATCCAATCTCCGTTTGGGACGACAGTATCAATACTCTGTCGAAACCATCCTCTTCGACGGCGCAAAGTATGAACAACAGCTCGGCCCCGTTGCAACTTACGTCTTTGGAGGCATGAGGACGTCTCAATACAGCAGCACCTATTTCGATACGGTGGCAGGAAGCGGGGTGTCTGTCCGTCCCTTTATGGACACCATGACAAACCTGGACTACGTTCGTATTATTGACGATAATTACATTGATGACGAGGTGGGTTTCAACCTGTGGCAAAGAATCTATGAAGACCTGAATTTTTACGGAAGATACACGATTCTGAACACCCTGCCCAAAGACTTTCTTGTGAAATTGTCCTGGGATAAAATCGACTGGGACGCAAGTGTGCAATTGTCATATTTTCGATTCCTCCATTCGATAGCCCAGCAGAGCAACAATATCTCGCCATTTTACCAAATCCTCGGCACCTTCGAACCCTTCGACCTCATCAGCCTTACGGGTTACAAGGGTTTGGGGGAGAAGTTCGGAATATCCAGCGGTGTGGATCACAGAAGCGTAATTGATAAGGATGATGAAAACACCTTCAACCGTGATTACAACAGGACTTTCTTTTCATTCATGGTAAACAACGTCCTTTTGCAGGAATCGAAGGTCACCTTTACGGTAGAATATTGGAACACGAAGGGCGTCGACCACAGCGCCGACCTCGGCGTTGACTTTGATAAAAAGATTGGCAAGTTTGATATTGGCGCCGGTACCGGCTACTCACTCTATAAATACAATTTTGATGGGAGCAGCGGACTGGAATCGCTTCTGGACAGCGAATATACAAGAGATATTGAACAAAAGATTAATGTCCGCACCTATTATATGAGGGTAAAATATTTATTAACAAAACAGTCTGACGTCAGCCTGCGGTGGTCATCCGAAGTAAGCGATACAGACCCGGAGACATATCATCAGATGCTGCTTTCTTACAGTACAAACTTTTAATATGAAGAACAAAAATTTATATTATACGATTCCCTTTACGATGCTTACCTTCCTTATGCTGTTGGGAGGCTGCAAAGAGTCTGAAATTCATTACAGCCATGCAAAGCACATGGAAAGGGGTTTAAAAGACTGCAATACCTGCCACAATTATAAAGAAGACCTTGAACCCAAATGGCCAAAGATGGCGAAATGTCTTTCCTGCCATATGAAGGATTTTGATACCAGCAACCCTAAATCTTGTTTGCTTTGCCATACAAGACCGGGCATGAAGATAAAGGTGAAACACAATATCCCGAAAAAATATCGGGATCTGAAATTTACGCACAAGGTACATCTTGAAAATAAGGTAGAATGCGTTCAATGTCACAAGGGTATTGAAAAGAGCGATGCAATTACCGTAGACCTGATTCCCGATATGTTTGGCAACTGTATTCCATGTCACAAAGAAAGAGGCGAAGAGAAGATTGCATGCAATGTCTGTCACAAACACATTAAAAAGGACCGCATGCCCCTTTACCATGAAGACCGGTGGGTTAAACACACGGACGCGCGCTGGATACAAAAACACGGAAACGAATTCTATTACAATCAGGACTACTGCAAGCGATGCCACAATGACCTGAACTGGTGCGTCAATTGTCATCAGGACCAAAAACCCAGAAATCACAATAATGCATGGCGCAGAAAGACCCACGGTTTTGCCGCATCGTGGGAACGGAAGAAATGCAGTGTATGCCATCAGGAAGATTTTTGTGAACGATGCCATACCAATACAACGCCCTTAAGCCATACGGCATCGTGGGGCGGCGTAAATACGAGAAATCGTCACTGTCTCAATTGCCATTTCCCCATATCAATGGTTACGTGTACGGTATGTCATCAGAGCCCGGCGCATCCTTCGGCAATTGATTCACCGCATCCGCCATTTGTGGGGAACTGTACTCAATCAGGCTGTCATCCGGTAGGCAGGGCGGGTGAGCCGCCGCATCCTAAACCTGCGGGGGTTAATTGCACGGCGTGCCATAATAAGTAGGGGCGGGTTTGAAACCTGCCTTTACAAAGTGCGTTTATGTTTATTTTGAAAATTTCTAAATATTTTAATAATTTCTCCATATGAAATTCCCTTCAGGTTTAAACTTTTTGGCTATTTTCCTGTGTGGTTGTATCGGCATATTTATTGGCCTAAGCAACTACACATTTTATTATGCACAGGGGGCATCCTACCTCTCCAATGATCCTAAGGCCTGTGCAAACTGCCATATCATGCGCGAACAGTATGACGGCTGGCAAAAGGCGAGTCATCATGCCGTTGCAACGTGCAATGACTGCCATATACCGCATGAGTTTATCCCAAAATATTTAACAAAGTTAAAAAATGGCTTCTGGCATTCAAAGGGTTTTACCCTCCAGGACTTTGATGAGCCGATTCGGGTTTTACCAAAAAACCGCGTTATTTTGCAAAAGAATTGCCTGCACTGTCATGGGGAGTTAGTGAGTCAAATTGCCACCCATCCGGGCAATGATAAGAAAATGTTAGATTGTATCCATTGCCACAGCAGCGTCGGACACGGGCCAAGACTTTAGTATCTTTTAAAAATAATTTTGACGTTTTTAGCAAAATTTAGTGGAAAAATCCGAATATCGAAATTCGAAACAAATCCTAAATTCCAATGCTCGAATACCAAAACATTGTGTGCTTTAAATTTTGTTTATTTGAATTTGTTTTGGAATTCGTGTTTCGGATTTTGTCTCTTCCGACTCGTTCGGGTTAGGCGTACGGCAATGATAATAAATTTCTTTCACCCCTTCGGGGCTAAATTTGTGTTGTTCTTTTACTCAAGGGGCTTCACCCCCTGCTATATGCTGACAGCCCTTCGGGCTTGAAACTTGTCCTCGTAAAAACGGGGAAAGCTCCGTTAGGAGCGATATGTTTGTAGACAAACCATTATGCCACAATCAAGCTCCATCGGAGCGGCATGTAGTTTCTTTGTTCACATACCGCTCCGATGGAGCTAAGAGAAATCAAGGAGTTCTGTTATCCCAAAACACACTCCTGACACCTCTTTTTAAAGGGGAGCGCGGAAGTCCCCTCTAAAAAGAGGGGATTTAGGGGTATGTATAATGTGTTTTAAAAAACGAAATTATTGTGAAAATGCACATTTTAAGGAGTGAAAAAACCTATGAATAATTCTTTGTCGAATCGTTTACGGGGAAACAAAACGATTATCTATCTGTTAATCATTGTCGTAGTCGCAGCGGCAACAGTAGGCGTTGTACTGTTGCTGGGAAACGTCTCGCAGCGAAAGGAAGAGGCACGGCAGCAGGTATTCCGCGTTGTGGAATTAACGGAGGATACGATTGACCCTGTAATCTGGGGCAAGAACTTTCCGCGCCAATACGACGGATACCGGCGCACCGTGGATACCGAACGCACCAAACACGGAGGGAGTGAGGCATTCAACAAGCTTGAAGATGACGTGCGTTGGCGCGAGATTTTTAAAGGGTATGCCTTTGGCGTGGATTACCGTGAAGACCGCGGTCATGCCTACATGCTGTCTGACCAGGATATAACCGAGCGCATTAAAATAGTCAAACAACCGGGGGCATGCCTGCACTGTCATTCATCCGTTTTGTCCGCATATCGTGATGCAGGCATTACTGCCGGTGTGCCGGCAGGCAATGCCCACAGACAGGAGCAAATAATGAAAGGCTTTGAGGTCATCTGCGCTATGCCATACAACGACGCCCGCAAGACGGTCTCCCATCCGATAACCTGTGTAGACTGTCACGACCCCGAAACCATGCAACTGCGGGTTACCCGCCCCGGCTTCCTTAATGCAATTCGGGTTCTGGCAAAATCAGACGACCCGCTGCCGCACCTTCCCAGCATCGAACGCTGGCGTAAAGATGGACGCAGGGGTGAATATGACGTTAACACCATGGCAACACGCCAGGAAATGCGTTCATTTGCCTGCGGTCAATGCCACGTAGAGTATTACTTCAAAGGCGAAGGCAAGCTCGTTACGTATCCGTGGCACAATGGCCTGAAGGCAGAGCAGATTGAAGGCTATTATAATGATATGGGGTATAAGGACTGGACGCACAAAGCCAGCGGCGCGCCAGTGCTCAAGGCGCAGCATCCTGAATTTGAAATGTGGAGTCAGGGCATTCATGCCCGCAGCGGGGTGGCATGTGCAGACTGCCACATGCCTTACAAGAGAGAAGGCGCAATCAAAATCAGTGAACACCACGTGCGCAGTCCGATGCTGAACATTGCCAATGCGTGCCAGACATGTCATCACTTCAGCGAGGCAGAGATGAGAGACCGTATCGTGATAATCCAGGACACCACACGGGCATTGCTGATTCGGGCGGAAGAAGCCGTCGTTGCGCTTATCCACGACTTGCAGCATGCGCAGGAATTTGGAATCTCCGGCGACCACCTGAAAACAGCGCAAGACTTACAACGCAAGGCTCAGTGGCGGTTAGACTTTGTGGCAGCTGAAAACTCAATGGGCTTCCACGCCCCGCAGGAAGCCGCACGCATACTGGGTGAGGCAATTGATTATGCACGGTGTGGTCAGCTTGAGATGGCGAAACTGCAATCTGCAGCACATTAAAACGTACTTACTCAACATTTATTTTTATTTTACCTTGCTTTACTCTATGATGTTTGATATTATTTGACCATGTCGTTCGGTTGTATTGTAAAGTCGTATAATATATTTGCGTTATATTAAGGCTACAAGGTTACAACCTTGTGGCCTTTTTTGTTTTTATAATTTTTTTAATGTGAGAGGGGGTGATTTAGGAATGGCAAATGGAACAGTGAAATGGTTCAATGACAAGAAGGGATTTGGTTTTATTTCTCAGGATAATGGAGATGATGTTTTTGTACATCAAACTTCAATCCAGACGGAAGGGTTTAGAACCCTTGCAGAGGGAGATAAGGTAGAGTTCGAGGTCATGAAGGACCAAAAGGGCTACAAAGCCACAAAAGTTGTCAAATTATAAATTTATGAAAAAGCACACTCTTATATTTAAGATAATCAATTGCAATAGATATGGTGTTTATAAATATGGAGTAGCCACTTAAAGTATAATTATAATTACAACCAGAAGACCCCAATATCGGTAAAAGGATATTGGGGTTTTTTGTTTATGTTTTTTCTTGACATCAATTACCATCCGTGCTTATATTTATTACATAAATTTTTTAACAGAGGTAAATAAGGAGGAATACTTTAATACTTAACCCATGCTGGTGATTTTCATAAATGGTTAAGTTGCTTAAAGAATGAAAATAAGCAAGGCATTACGATAAAGGCAAACCCAGAGTGATCGGGGGACGCAAAGTAAAGTGTCTTTAAAGATCAAGAAGTATCAAAAAAAGACAGCCTTACTGCCGAAGATGTTTTGGATGAATATCTTTGCAGTAAGGCTTTTTTTGTTTTAAGGATATCTTCACAAATTTTTGTTAAAAAGTAATGGAATTATTAGAAATCACATTAATACATGTCCTGGTTTTTATGAAAGGAGGATAGGCTTGTTTTCTACAAATTTCGGTTTTTCTATAAAGATTGGCAGTCTCGATGCCAATAGTGTAAAGGTAAAAACCCTGGAAAGTAATACGCACAATGGTAAAAAGTATGGTGTTACTGTATTTGAATTGCTAGAGCCTCTGGTAGATATTTTTGAAGAAACGGATCATACCCTGATTGTTGCCGATATGCCGGGAGTAAACGAGAAAGATATTCATGTTGATTTAAAAGACGATATATTGCAAATCTCGACCAAGACTAGCGAAAAGAATTATCAGAAAGAAATACTCCTGAAAGAAAGTTTTACTGAAGACAGGATAGTTCATACCTATAAAAATGGAATACTTAAAATAAGTTTAATGAAGTAGTACTATTACACTCTTAGCAAAATAAGACAAAACGGTCATTTTCTGCCTAAGAATATTTTCAATGGGTATATTCAGGTATTTTTACATTTCTCAAATATTCTGCCGCCTTCTCAGGTATAAGTGAATTAATATACACACCTGAACCAAGTTCAAAGCCAGAGGCCATAGCCACCCTCGGTACAATACTGAGATACCAGTGAATAAATCCCGAATTTACATCACTTGGGTTTCCGGACATTACCACATAATTGAAATCTGGATTGTTAAGTCCATGGTAGAGCCTTGCCATAATTGATTTAAGGTTTGATGCTATATCCCATATCTCATCCGATTGCATGTCGGCAAAGAAACCTGAGTGCTTTTTGGGGAATATCCATGTATGAAACGGTGATAATGCGGCGTATGGAACAAAAGCTGTAAAATGCTTTGTATCCATTACAATCCTTGCCCCCTCATTCAGTTCGTCTTTGATTGTCCTGCACATTAAACACTCCCCTGTATCATCAAAGAATCTCATGGCATTCTCGATCCTGCTTCTTATATGCAGGGGCATCACGGGAATACCGACTACCTGGGAATGGGGATGTTCTATGGTAGTGCCGGATGCTGCCCCACTGTTTTTGAACAAAATGACGTGATCTACCCTCTGGTCTCTGTATGTTTCAAGGAAGCGGTCTTTGTATGTCTGTATGACCTCTTTTAACTGCTCCAGAGGCATGGTTGCAGCTGTGAGATTATGAATGGGTGTCTCTATAATTACCTCGTGTGTGCCTACTCCGTTAACATTTTTACGTAACCCGGTATGTGACCTTGCCCTTTCGCCTTCGTTTGATAGCACTGCAAATTTATTCGGCACGACTCGTATCTTCCATCCCTTTTCATCACAAATCTTAAATGTTTCTTTAGGCGTTACGGTTTCATTTCCAGGACAGAAGGGGCATGTTTTGAGGAACTCAGGGGGTTTTCTATTTTCCTTTACTATAATAAAATCCTCTGGTTTTCTGCCTTTTTCCCTGGCAATAATCACCCATTCCCGCGTTATTGGATTCAACCTTATTTCGGACATGCTCTACCTCCAATAAATTAGTTAGCAGTTTTCTCCAGTTGTTGTATGAGTTTATTTATTCCAGCAGATTGTTCTTGCTGCGGGTCTATTTTTATACTTTCCTTCAGGTGAGATAATGCCTTGTCTCTGTCCTTTCTGTGTTTTAGAATAACAGCCCCTAAATTCATATGAGCATTTGCATAATTGGGCTTGATTTGTACAGCCATCTCGAATTCTTTGATCGCCTCGTCAAACAGGCCTCTGTCATTGTAAAGAATGCCGAGGTCATTATGCGCCTCTGCATGGTAAGGTTCTATGCTGATGGCTAATTTGAATTCACGTTCGGCATCATCCATAAGTCCTTTTCTGTAACAGGCTATACCTAGGTTGTTATGGGCATCGGGGTATAGCGGATTAATGGAGATGGCCTCTCTGAAAACTTGAATCGCATCGTCTAACTTCCTCTGTTTTGTAAAGACAACGCCGAGATTATTGTACGCCCTTGGATGCCTGGGATTTATGTTCAGACACCTTATGAAATGCCGGATAGCGTCGTCAAAAAGGTTCATCTTGTTATAATAAATACCAAGGTTATTGTAAATATCTGCATCGTTTGGGTCGATCGATAATGCCTCTTGGTATTCTTCAAAGGCTGCAGTGTTAAGCCCTTTTTTCTCATAAGCATTCCCCAGATTAATGTGCGCCCGGAAACTATTCGGCGAGGTTCGCGTCGTCTTTGACCATAACCACAGGCCGTCCTTCCAGTCGTTATTTCTCTTAAAAGTCAGGTATGCATTTCCCGAAAAAATAAAGAACAATATAAGAATGAAAACTAAAATCATCCTGTCAAAAAAAGGTACAGAATAGGAGGTAGATCGCTCAGAACCCCGCTTTCTGACCGGTATTTTTGACACAATGTCAGCAAAGATCATACAATAACCAGCGCCCGGTATGTATAAATAACGTTCCGCCATAATGTTTCCCAGCGGGACAATATTCATCACGGGAATAAGCGTGACAAAAAACCAGAGGATAAAAAAGTACATGTATTTGTACTGAAATCGCAGCCGGTATGAAATTGTACCTACTGCGATAAAGAGCATGGCAGTCAGCCAAAATGAGACGCTTGCAAGCGATGTGGAAAAAGGAACCACGTAGTCGGCATTCAGATGAAAAGGCAGGAAGAGAAGTTTTATGTAAGAAGCCAGCACATGAATCATGGTCAGAAAGTTGACAAAAAAACTACCCTGTGGGTAAGGAATTTGTGATTCCAATGGATTGTGGAGGAAAAAGAA
>VGXX01000131.1 GCA_016873155.1 Planctomycetota bacterium
TCCTACGAACTAGCTTTTCACCTCCCGTTGCTCCCCACCACACCTCACGATGTCGCAGTTACGGTCGGTTACAGGGCGGAAAGCGTTTTCCCTGGAGGGGACTTGCACCCCTCTGGCATTGCGCACTCTCAGGCGCACTAGGGGCTGAAAATTTTCAGCCCCTACCTTTTGTATGATTTACGGACTTTTTGGACAGCCCCAAGGAGTAATTTCGAATTCATTCGAAATTACCATTTCATGATATTTATATCGTCAATGTTTACGGTCTCTTTATTCCTGAATACGGCCACGATAATTGCCAGGCCGACAGCGGCCTCGGCGGCGGCAACCGTCATGGTAAAAAACACAAACAACTGGCCTTGCATGGAATTAAGATAATGGGCAAACGCCACAAACGACAGATTAACGGCATTCAGCATGAGTTCGATGCACATAAAGATTATGATGGCATTCCTCCGCACTAAAACGCCAACAACACCCAGCGTAAACAGAATCGCGCTCAGCACCAGATAATGAGTAATGGTAATCATCTTACAGTTTCCTTTTCGCCAGCATGATGGCCCCGATTGCCGCTACAAATAGCAAGATAGAAGTTATCTCAAATGGCAATAAATAATCAGTGAATAACAAATTGCCGATAAGCTTTGTATTTCCGACACTGTTAACGTATGCCGTTGTGTATTCACCATGTTTCCCTTGCAGTAATTTCGACTTTATTATCATACAAATAGCCGCAAACAGTACAATTCCCATAACGACGGCAGGTATCCTCTGAAAAGGCAAGGCGTTTTTTGCTTCCTCTTTGATGTTCAGGTTTAACAGCATAATTACAAAGAGGAAGAGCACCATAATAGCGCCTGCGTACACAATGATTTGAACCGCAGCAATGAACTGCGCCTCAAGCAATATATAGAGCACCGCTATGCAAACCATCGTCTGGATAAGGAACAAAGCGCTGAAGACAGGGTTTTTCTCAAAAATGAGATAGACCCCCGTGACTACAGCGATTGTTGCCACAATATAAAATAAATATGCTTCCATAATTATTTAGGTAAATTTCTTTTCCTCGTGAGATCTAACAACTTTTCTTTATCGAAGACATCCTTATTGTCATACGTTGCCAACTCAAAGGTATCCCTGAGGATTATTGCCCTTACAGGACACGCCTCTTCACAAAACCCGCAAAAAATACATCGGAAGGCATCCAACTCATAAACTTTCGGGTATCTCCTGTTTGTCTCATCCTCCGCCCCTTCGACAGAGATGCATTGAGAGGGACAAACCCTGGCACACAGCCCGCAAGCAACACATTTTTCCCTCCCGTCTTTTCCTATCTGCAACTCAGGCAGCCCGCGAAACCTTGGCGCAAGTATTGGCCGCTCGTCGGGGTATTGCATTGTAACGCACGTATTCGGGTTTAAAAATCTCTTGATTGTGAGTGCGAGACCTTTAATTAATGGTACGATCATATTATCCTTTAAGAATCATGATAAGCCCTGTGAGCAATATGTTGAACAGGGAGAGCGGCAGCAGAAATTTCCAGCCGAAATTCATCAGTTGATCATATCTGAGCCTTGGGTAAGTCGACCTTACCCAGATAAAGAAAAATAAGCAAGCCGATAATTTTAGCATGAACCATACCACTGGCGGTAAGAATGGCCCGTGCCAGCCACCCAGAAAAAAGGTTACTGCAATGGCAGATACCGTAATCATGTTGGCATATTCTGCCATGAAAAACGTGGCAAATTTCATGCTGCTGTATTCCGTATGGTATCCCGCCACAAGCTCTGATTCGGCCTCAGGGAGGTCAAACGGACACCGATTCACCTCTGCAAAAGCGCTGGCGCAATAAATAAAAAACCCAATGGGCTGCAACACAATATTCCACAGTTTCGCCTGACCATTGACCACATCCACAAGGCTTAATGACTCCGTCAGCATGACAACTCCAATAAGCGATAACCCGAGGGTCAGTTCATAACTGATCATCTGTGCCGAAGACCTGATCCCGCCCAATAACGAATATTTGTTATTCGATGCCCAACCAGCCATAACAATGCCATAAATGCCTAAAGAAGAGACGGCAAATACATACAAAAATCCTACATTGATATCAGTAATTACCAGGTCAATGTTGTATCCAAAAATCTTTACCTTATCCCCGAAAGGAATGACGGCAAAGGTAATCAGTGCGGGCACCACGGTCATCATGGGCGCCAGCACAAAAAGCAGTTTGCTTGCCTTTTGTGGGATAATATCTTCCTTGAACAAAAGCTTTATACCGTCTGCTATTGGCTGTAACAACCCATGCGGGCCGACACGCATCGGTCCAAGACGGACCTGCATGTGCGCCATGATCTTCCTTTCGAGCCAGATCATGGAGACAATCATGAACTGGACCACCCCGAACACAAGCAGTATCTTAACACAGGCGACAATTAGATAAACAAGCAATTCTTTATTCATAAAAACCCATTCGCGGGTTCAAATTTGTAATTTGAACTCCACGTTTTATATTATCGACCTCCCCCCTGTCCCCCTCTGAGTGGGGGATAAAGGTGGAGGCATATAGTACTATTACCCCGGATAAACTCAAGGATTCAGACTGCAAACCGTTCGGCTGAGCTCATGACGAAGCCTGAACCCGTCGGAGATTGCTTCGTCGTTTCACTCCTTGCAATGACAAAAAAACACATGTATCATGGGAAACGATAGCAAAGCAATCTAATTTAATAAGCACTTTTCACTCTTATCCAGCTCCCGCCTCAACACGCTGCATTCTTTGACCGCAGCATTCCAAGATACCCGTTGTTTCCACGACAACCTTTATCTTTTGTTTGCATACGTTACACACAAAGGTTGCTCCCCCATCCGGCTTATGATGGGCTGTTGTCCAGGTGGCCATCATCCCCTTGACTCCAACCAGCTTCATTTCCTGACCGCAGCAAACCAGTACACCAAAACCTTCTTCGGCAACAACGACTTTTTGCCTGCATATCTCACAAAAATATGTTTGCCCTTTCTTCGCCATATATTTACACGGTCTCCTTGTATATTTTGACGGAGGTGTGTACCCCATCACGCAAGAGATTGACAGGTACCCACTCGTAATCTTCAGAAACAAAAACCGTTCTTTCAGGTAATTTGCTTGTAACCTTTGCCAGAAGTGTTAATTTGTTATGAGCGGATTCAATTGTTACCCTATCCCCATTGTTGATTTGCAATGCTTGCGCATCCTTTTTATTTATTTCAACAAAACATTCCGGGGCAACTGAAATCAGGGATTTTGAATGCCTGGAAAAAGTTCCCTGATGATTCAGACTTGCTCCGGTTAGCAATACAAACGGGAAATCCTTATTTTTCCTGATCTCTGAAGATATAGGCTTAACAATGCTAAACGTATACCTTGTTGATTTGTTTTTACTAAATACGGAAGACGCCCAGTGAAATTCTTTCCTTCTTAAGCGATCGTAATTAATCCCTGCATGCATGGGAGATATACTTTCTATCTCAGTTAAAATTTCTTTTGTGGATACGTATGAACAGGAATGTCCCATCTTTTGGGCAAGACTACAGATAATTTGCCAATCCGGTTTCGCATCCCCCACCGGCTTGATGGCCTTGTTTAGTCTTTGTACCGTCATGCCCATATTGGTAAATGTGCCTTCCTTCTCTGCAAAAGTAGCAGCAGGAAGTACAACATCCGCCAGTTGCGCAGTTTCGGTCAGGAAGGTATCCTGTACAACAATAAAATCCACCTTCTTACAGGCCTCTTTAATTTTCTTGCCATTCGGGTAATTTACAACAAGGTTTTCACCCATGATATAGAGTGCCTTTAATTTGCCGTTGAGTGCAAGATCAATCACATTTTCTGCGTCTTTCTTGAATATCTCATCAGGGAGTTTTACACCCCATAACTTTTCGATCTTTTCCTTATTGGACACATCATTGGTACTGACATATCCCGGGAAGAATCCCGGCACTACACCCACGTCATTTACTCCCTGAGAGTTATTATGAGACCTTGAAAAGAAAAGCGAAACCTTACCTAAACCAGCATCTCCGCGATAAGCAGGATTTAGGAGTGCACAGAGATTCATCAACGCCCTTATCGCATCCTCCGCCAAGGGGTTTTCTTCTATATCTTTGCCGCAAATGATATAACAATTCCCCGGCTTTGTTAATAATAACGCTGCGTTCCTGATTGCTTCCTGAGTAACACCGGTTATTTTAGAAGCCTCCTCTATATTGAACTTATCAATCAAGGAGCGTAATTTATCAAAATTATTTGTTGATGTTTCTACCTTTTTTAAATCAACAAGTTTCTCGTCGATAATTACTTTAATCAAGGCATTAATCAATATGATTTGGCTTCCCAAAGCGTACTGTAAGCGAATGTCATTCCTGGCAATACTATTGAATTGCACCCCTCTTTCATTGGCAATGATGAGATTGGCGTTGTTCAACCTTATAGCCTTTCTTGCCATGTTTCCGGCCACAGGATGGGCTTCCGTCATATCAGCCCCTATAAAAAACAGGGTATTTGCATGCTCTATTTCCTTCAGCGACGCCGACGTCATTCCATGTATGACGGATTCATGAATCAAACCATTTAAAGCAGGTGACTTTATATTGGCCATATTATCAATATTGTTCGTCCCTAACACCGACCTGCAGAATTTCTGGAAGAGGTAATTGTCTTCATTGGTGCATTTTTCAGAACCAATGCCGCCGATAGCCGTCCCCCCGTGTTCGTTTTTAATTTGCTGGAATTTCTTTGCGATATACTCAATAGCGTCATCCCAGGAGGTCGGGTATAACTCGCCGTTTTTCCTGATTAACGGGGTTTTTATGCGTTCCGGTGAATGTATGAACTCGTGACCAAATCTGCCTTTTATACAGAGGTTGCCTTCGTTTATTCCAAGATAATCATCTGATGTTATGCGCCTGACGCTTTCCATTTTCGTATTTAAAATGATGGTACACCCAACCGGGCAGTAAGGGCATATTGTCGGGACTTTACTGAATTCCCACGATCTTCCTTTGAACCCCAGAGTCCTGTCCTGCCATGCGCCTGTTGGGCACACCGCAACACAACCGCCGCAAAAACTACATGCCAGAGGTCTGTTGAAAGCGGTGCCAATAACCGTTTTGATGCCCCGGTTTTGGAAATCAATAGCGCCAAGCCCTTCGATCTCTTTGCATGCGCTAACGCATCGGCCACAGAGAATACACCGGTTTCGGTTTAATTCCAGGAGTGGATTATCCCGAATCATTGGCGCATCCATCCTCACCGTCTTAAACCGGCCCGGGAACAGATTCAATTCGTGGGTAACATCCTGCAAGCCGCATTCGCCTGATTTATCGCAGGTAGGACAATCAAGCGGATGGTGCGCAAGCAGATACTCCATTACCGATTGCCTGTACCGGATTACTTTTGGCGTATTCACCTTTACAATCATGCCTTCGGATACCGGATGAGCGCATGCGAATCTGTGCCCTGTCCTTCGTTCAGTTACCTCTACCATGCATAGTCTGCATCCGCCAAATTGCGAAAGTTTTGGATGATAACAAAGTCCGGGTATATAAATGCCGTTATCCAAGGCTGCCTGAAATATATTTGTGCCTTCCTTTGAAACAATTGGTTTGTCGTCAATAGTTAAATGGATGGGGTTCATTTGATTGCCATAAAATTACATTTTTCGTAACATAAATTACACTTAATACACTTCTCTTTATCAATAAAAGCAACTTCTTTTGTGCTGCCGCTGATTGCCTTGACAGGACAATTGCGAACGCAGGCCTGGCATTTAGTACATTTCTCCGGGACAACCTCATATCTATGAAGGGCAACGCAGGTGGCAGTGGGACAGATTTTATCCCGAATATGCACAATATACTCATCTTTAAAGTACCGAAGCGTCGATTTCACAGGATTCGGGGCAGATTGTCCAAGACCACAGAGGGACATCGTCTTTATTTCATCACTCATCTGCTCCAGCACTTCCAGGTCGCTCTCTTCTCCCTGCCCCTGTGTGATACGTGTAAGAATATCAAGCATAAGGGTAGTGCCGATTCTGCAGGGTGGACATTTTCCACACGATTCATTCGCACAAAAGTTCATAAAAAATCGGGCCATATCTACCATACATGTGGTTTCATCAACGACCACGAAACTCCCCGAACCCATCATAGCGCCCAGGCTAAGCAGCGATTCGTAATCAATGGGAGAATCCAACAAGGACTCAGGCAGGCAGCCGCCGGACGGCCCTCCAATTTGTACTGCCTTAAATTTTTTCTTTTTAGGAATGCCGCCGCCCATATCAAATACAATTTGCCTGATTGTAGCGCCCATAGGGACTTCAATAAGGCCTGGATTTTTTATTTTCCCGGTTAAGGAAAAGATTTTCGTTCCTTTGCTCTTTTCAGTACCAATCTTTGAATACCAGTCTGCGCCCCGGTTAATAATAATCGGCACATTACCAAAGGTTTCCACATTATTTAAGACGGTAGGTTTATCCCATAAGCCTGCCTCTACCGACTGTGGCGGTCTAGTGCGCGGCATGCCCCGCTTACCTTCGATAGAATATTGCAGCGCAGTCGATTCGCCGCAGACAAAGGCTCCAGCGCCTTCTTTTATAAAGATATCAAGACTATAATTACTCTGTAAGATATTTCTCCCCAGGAACCCCCGTTCCTTGGCTTGCTGAATGGCATAGCGTAATCGTTTAACGGCCAGTGGATATTCGGCACGTATGTATATATAGCCGCTTGTAGCATCTATAGCATATCCCCCGATAATCATACCTTCCAGAACTGCGTGGGGATCGCTTTCCATAAGACTTCTATCCATGAAAGCCCCCGGGTCGCCTTCGTCGGCATTACAAATGATAAATTTCTCATCAGCGGAATATTTAGCGCCCGATGCCCATTTTTCACCTGTTGGAAAACCGCCGCCGCCACGGCCTCTGAGGCCTGATTTTTTAATTTCTTGTATTACATCTTGCCGCGTCATCGTCTCTAAAACCTTTTTGAGCGCTGTATAACCGCCCCTTGCTAGATACTCGTCAATGTTCTCAGGGTCGATTATTCCGGAGTTGGCAAGTACGAGTCTTTGCTGGGTGTCATAAAATTTGTGATAATCTTCCTTTGCTAACCATTTGTTTATCGGGGTATTCTTTATAAGATGCTCTTCAATTATTTGAGGTACCATATCAACAGTAACTTTTTCATAGGTCAATGCCTCTTGTCCGGAAATAGTTATATCGCCCAGAACATCCCTCGAACATAAACCCCTGCAACCAGTTTTAGCTGTCTTGCAAACACGCTTTCCTACGGCAGCATCCAAACCTAATTTTTTAATTTCATCTTCAAATTTCCTGAATACTTTATCGCCTCCCGCAGCAATCCCGCCTGTTCCCAGACAAACAGCAACTAAAGATTGAGTTTCGCTCTCGGTTTTTTCGATTTTATTTTTATTCTCTAAAGGCACAGATTTCGTATCCATTTTAACAATACAACGATAAAGGTTTCCGTTTATCTTATAACTCTAACTGTTTTATACTCCAGATTTTTTATAACTATCTAATACGTCATTGAGTTTATCGGGAGATACTTCCCCGTGAACATCCTCGTCAATCATTACCACGGGCGCTATTCCGCAGGCTCCAAGGCAAGATACTTCTTCAAAGGTAAATAATTTATCTTCGGTAGTTTCGTTTACGTTGATTTTTAATTTTTCGTGGACTTTGGAAGAAAGCGCTTTAGCATTTTTCACATGGCAGGCAGTTCCACAACATACCTTAACAATATGGTGTCCGCGCGGTTTCAAATGAAATTGGGCATAGAATGTGGCTACTCCTATTATTTCATCTGCACTCATATTCAAACTTTGCGCAATGTGATCAATCACAGGCTCAGGCAGAAAACCATATTCGGCCTGTGCTTTTTGTAAAATAGGAATTACCGCTCCTCTGGTGTTTTTATAGTCCTCAAGAATCCTTTCGACTTTTGAAAGGTCTATCGTCTCATTCTTCGTGGATTGGTCGTTTGTTTTCATACCGGACTCCCATGAGCCATCGAGTTCAGAAGAGAACACGAAATTGTAGCGCCGATCCCTTCCCCGATCGTAGTCGAGGACAGGTGTGGTCGGCAGTGGGCGGGGGATAAACCTCCCGCGCTACAGGTTACTTTCGTATTATATTGTTTTTTTATCTGTGTCATCTGTACTACAATCTGTGGTTTCAACGGCTTTAGCGGTCAATTTCTCCCAGGACAATGTCTAAACTCCCGATTACTGCAACGACATCCGGGAGTAATCGTCCCTCCACCATCTTCGGCAGCGCCTCAAGATTGACAAAAGAAGGAGGGCGGATTTTTAAACGATAGGGATGGCCGGAGCCGTCGCTTACTATGTAAAAACCCAATTCGCCTTTGGGCGCTTCGATACTGGAATACACCTCCCCCTTCGGCGGCTTGATACCATCAATAATGATTTTAAAATGTTGAATCATAGACTCCATCTTTGTTTCCACGTCCTCTTTTGTGGGCAACGTAATGTTAGGCACCCTTGCTATGAAGTCTCCCCCGGGAAGGATGTTTAAGGCCTGATGAACGATGCTATTACTCTGCCGCATCTCTTCAATGCGCACGCGATATCTATCGTAGACATCCCCGTTTTTTCCCAGCGGAACGGTAAAATGATATTTGTCATAGCTGGAATAGGGTTCTGCCTTTCTGATATCCCAGTTTACCCCGGAACCTCTTAAACTCGGACCGCTCAGTCCATAATCAATGGCATCTTCAGCAGAAATAAT
>VGXX01000132.1 GCA_016873155.1 Planctomycetota bacterium
GGTCTGGCTTTAGCCGCAGGTAACGGTTTTGGCGGCTGGCTTGGCAGTCATATGGCGGTAACCGGAGGCGAACGTTTCATCAAATTAGTACTTGCGTTCTGTGTTGTTGGAATGGTGGTAAAGCTTTTGATATAGTTTCGCTGGAACGTTCAGATAATAAGGAGAACGCTAAGCTATTTTTCGGGAAGGGGTTTCATCTTTTCCTTTGCGATTTCGATATTAAATTTTGCCTCCAGATTTGCAGGGTCAATAACGAGCACTGCTTCCCATTTGCCAATAGCGTCATTATAGTTGCCGTCTCTGTATAGCGCCAGGGCTTCATCCAGCAATTTTTGTAATGCCTCTTTTCCCTGCTCGGTCGCCGTTTCCTCAGCTTTTTTCTCTTCTTCTGATTTTTTCTCGCCCTTTGCTTCTTTAATCATTTCGCGCCCTTCTTCGATCATTTCCCTGGCTTCTTCTTTCATAGCCTCGCTTTGCCGCCCAATTTCGGAGTCCGTGATACGAGACCTCTGGGTTTGAAGCGCGAGTATCTGGTTTTGTAAATCGGCTTTTGCCTGTTCTATTTCACTTAATTTTTGTGTGAGGTCGCTTATGTTTTTCTGGGTTTCAGAGACAGCGCTTTCAATGGAACTGTCTTTTGTTTCGACTTGAGAACTCAGCGCATCCAGGCTGGTGTTGAGCTTTGAATAGTTTGTGTCCATAGCGGCGGTCTTTTGCGCAAGTTCTTCGACGCGTCTTCCGAGATTTTGGGCGGAGAGATTTAAGTTTGAAAGCACTTGGCCAAGTTCCAGTATTTTTTGGTCAACCAATGCCAGATGTTCTTCTTGTGTTTTGGAGGATTTTTTACTGAGTCCTACACACCCTGCTGATAAGGAAGATATACTTAATGCAATAAAAGTTAGAAAGACATATTTTTTCATACATTATTCCTTTCAGTTTATTTAATTAAGCTGTAGTGCGTGATTTATCTCTTGCTCATGGAAGTTACAAAGACTGCGCTATGTCTTGTGCAGGAATTCTATTTCATCTTTGACAGATCAAAATCAAATGGAACTTCTTCACCGCCTGGGGCTACAACTACAAAGCTAATAAGGGTATTTAAGTCGATATCTTTTGCCGGGAATTTAAAGACCAGACGTGCGGTATTGCTCGGTGAATTAGGCCAAAATTCACTGGCATCTGCAATTTCCGGCGCAAATTCAAATTCAGGTTGTATTACATCGTCCTTTTGGTAAATTTTAGCAGTATAATACATTGCAAAATTGTCTTCATCTCCATAGACGGTTACTGAAAAGGTAAGAGTGTTGGCGACATCTAATGCCTCCTGGATGTTCTGACCGGTAAATTCTCTGCGCTCTACTGCGGCCTTTCTGGCCTTATACGCAAGGTTATGATAAGCGGTAAACAGTGAGGCCGATCCCTGACCTTTCCCCAGCGATACTGTCCATGGTTTTGAAAAGGCAACCATGTCCAGATTTTTATTTTTCTGCCCATATACAATGGCTTCTTGTATTTGTTCCGGAGTCAGTTTAGAAAGAACGGCGTGCGCCGGCTTTAAAACAAATAAGAACAAAATAAAACAGAGAATACCCGTTTGCAAAAAAAACTTTTTGGTCACAGATTTATTTCCTTCAATTATAGAGCAAAATTGTTTTTGCAGGCTTTTCAGATAAAGACATTCTTGAGATTATTCTGCACTGGGTTCGGCTGACGCTTCTTCAGTTTGTGCGGCCTCTTCCGTTGCGGCTTCTTCCGTTGATTCTGCCGCTGCCTCTGTTTCATGTTTCTCCTCTTTAGAAGGTTTTACCACATAGTTTTTACCCGTCTTTATCAGGCTCGCGCCGCCCACGATAAACATGATTCCAAACACAACTGCACCTATAAAACAGAGCATTCCGCCCATATTGTTTACGAATTTCTCTACTTTTTCATTGGTCATAATCTTATCTGACTTTTCCGTGACCGCTTTTTCTATTTTGTCCAGCATTATATAATTCCTCCTCATTAATTTATTGTATAAACTTAATCAGAACCGCAGGATACCTGCCCGGTTTTCTGCGGGTTTGTATATTAATGTTTTACTAAATTGTTATAATTGGATAGTTCCCTGTCGGCATCTTCTTTCATTCCTTTCTCACGATATATGGATTCAAGATTTTTATATGCCTTTGCATACTTTGGATTAATAGCAATGGCCTTTCTGTATTCATTAACTTGTTTGTCAAACATTTTCTTCTCACCATATGCTATTCCCAGATTGAAGTGCGCTTCAGCGCTATTGGGATTCATATCGAGCACTTTCCTGTATTGCAGGATTTCATTATCCAGCAAGCCTTTCTTGCCATAGGAAACACCCAAATTGAAATACGCATCGATATACGCAGGGTCAATCTCGATCGCCCGGTTATATGCGGCGATAGATTCGTCATACATCTCCTTGTCCCGATAGGCATGCCCCAGATTATAGAATGCTTCCAGATTGTCCGGATCGATTTCGATCACCTTTTTATAAGCGCTGATTTCATTGTCTGTCATTCCCTTTGCGCCGCATGCAACCCCGAGATTGAAGTATGCATCCATATAGCCCGTGTCCAACTCAATTGCTTTTTTATAGGAAGAAATCTCATCGTCAAACAGTTTTTTCTTGCCGTAGGCCACGCCCAGGTTATTGTAGAGTTTTGGTGAGCGATTGTTTATCTCAATGGCTTTCTTGTATTCCCGAATCGCATCATCAACCATACCGCGTTTATTATATTCGTTTCCCAGTTGATAATGCACATCGAAGTCTCCAAAATTGTCTGCGCCGTAACTATGGACAACGCAAGCAATATTTGAGAGCATGATAAAAAATGCAAAAAAGACTTTTCTCATAAGTTTCGTTAATAAAATTAGGCTTGATAAAACCAATACATTTTTTCGTTCTGGGCACAAATCTCTTTCACGACGTCATAATATTCTGCCTCTGAAAGATCATCCAGCTTCTTGCCGTATTTCTTGATTGTCTCGTTAAATTCCATTACCTTCTCAACAAGGTTTCCGTGTGTCTCAGAGGAGCCTCCGATAACGTAAAAGTTCTCTCCCGTTGTGATTCTTTTATGATTGTCCTTATTATCAAAGGCCAAACCGCAAAGGATGGTGTTTTCTTTTGAAGATTTGTCGTGATTATTCAAACGGCAACTCCTTTTAACTTGACGAAATGTTACTTACAATTTTGGATAAAGAATACCATTCTATAAAAAAAATGTCAAGTTAATATACCTGCCAAAAATGCTTGATGTTATGGCGTCGTTGTGGCAAGTATCCTGTGGGCAATCTCGAAATAAATGACCAATCCCGTTGCGTCGAGCAACGTGGCTATGAGTGGCGCGGATACGAAGGCGGGGTCTAATTTTATAAACCGGAAAAACAAGGGGATGGCCAAACCAACGATATTCCCCACACAAACTACGGTGCACAAGGATATACCAACGGTTACCGCTACTGAAATCTTTCCCAGTGAAATGGCGGCGATGGTAAAGGCAATCAGACCCATAATGAACCCGAGCGTGGCGCCGACCTTAAATTCCCGCAGGAGAATGTGCCACCATTCTCTGGATTTTACTTCTCCCGTGGCGAGCGCCCGAATTATGAGGGTAGAGGATTGCGACCCGGTATTGCCGCCAGACCCGGTAAGCATGGGGATAAAATAGGTAAGGGCGATCATCGAGCTTAAAACTCCTGAATAGCTTTTCAATATCGCCTGTGATATAGTCGCGGCAATTACGAGAACGACCAGCCACGTAACGCGATTGAGGATGCGTTTGGAAAATCCTACACGAAAATATTCTTCCTCAATAGTCTGAATACCAGCCATCCTCTGAAAATCCTCGGTTACCTCTTCCTGTACAACATCCAATACGTCATCTACGGTAACGATACCCACCAGCCTGTCTTCAGTGTCTACCACGGGAACGGCCAGGATGTCATATTTCTGGACAACCTGAGCCGCCTTCTCCTGGTCATCTGTGGTATGGACATAAAAGACGTTCTCGTTCATGATATCCTTGATGAGTTGTTCCGGATTGGCGAGGATGATATTCTTTAGAGAGGCGACGCCGCGCAACTTTTTGGTCTCATCAACAATGTAACAGATGTAGATGGTTTCACGGTTAGGCCCGGTTTTACGGATATGTTCGAGCGCTTTTGCAACCGTCATATCCATTTGAAGGTCTACATATTCAGGGGTCATAATGCGGCCGGCGGAGTTATGCGGGTAGTTCAGGAGTTCGTTAGCTTCCTTGCGTTCTAAGGGCGGGAGCAGCTTAAGAAGTTTTTCGACGACATGCGCAGGTAGTTCATCAAAGAGTTGTGTGCGGTCGTCAGGCTGCATTTCTGTTAAAATTTCTTTTGCGTGCTGTTCGGTGAACTGCTTAAGAAGCTCTTCCTGTTCAACAGGCTCAAACAGGGCAAAGACCTCGGAGATTTTATTCTTATCGAGCAGTCTGAATCCCATTACCCGCTCTGTGGGGTCAAGCGCCCTGAGGATGTCAACAATATCGGCAGGATGACGTTCTCGAAGGAAGTCTCGCAACCCTTTAAAATCTTTGGTTTCGATGAGTTCCTTAATTTCAGGAAGAAATATCTTCGTCCATTGCATTTCCATAATTAAATACTTACATATTCAAAAATATTAGAGTGAATTATTGATTTTGTATTGGCTTCAGTTTTCTTGTTTTATAATTTGTTGTATTGTAAAGATGAATCCTTTCGGTTATTGTATTTCTTCTTCTATTTCAGATTCATGAACTCGAATATGACCAATTTCAACAATCCACAGTTTTTTATTCACAGACATTTGCCTGAGTGCTTGTAAAAACTGTTGAATCAATTGTTCAAGTAAGGTCAGACTCGGGTTCCGAGGAACGCGAATTATAACAATTCCATTTGTTTTGCTTGGGGGGAAACGTGTAACATCTGAAAAATCTAAGTCAAAAGTTATAAGGCAACGTTTTTCTGAACAACAGACTTCATAGAGATGCTGGTCTGAGCATCCTTGAAGTCCTTGATTCCTGATTGTTTTAATTTCATGCCCTGCTGCTAGAAAAAGTTGCTGAGTTCGAGAACCAAAATTTTCATCAAGCTTAAAATTCATTCGTTCCCTTTAGTGGTGATTTCTATGTAGCGCTCCCGAGACATCTCAGCTCCATATGCTATTGCAGCTCTTACATCTTCTTCCGTTAGTTGCGGATACTCTGCAAGAATCTCTTCGATGTTCATTCCATTGGCCAGAAGATCCAGAAGTAGAGATACCCATATTCGTGTACCACGAATACAAGGTTTGCCAAAGCAAATGTTAGGATCAATAGAAATACGTTCTAAAAGTGATTTCATCCTTGTGTTTCCTTTTTATCGGGCATATTTATCTAGAAAAAATCTTTTGGTGCATCATTCCACTTTTTCTACTCCCAGTGCCTTTGCCATACCCAACAGTGTCCTTCCTAAGAGAGAACGCTTCATTTCAATTGCTTCAAAATCGCACACCTCGTCGCAGCAGAAACAACCGATGCATTTCTTCTTGTCTACGATTACTTTACCGGTTTCTTTTGACATGGCGCCAGCAGGGCAGTTTCTCACGCATTCGTAACAGCGTGTACAGTTTGAGTGATTTACCGTAGAAAAGGTAGAGCACGTGTTGTCGAACATCATGGCCAGTAAAAAATTTGGCAGATATTTTCCCGCAAAATCCTGTGCGCCGCTGGAAGGTTTCTGGAAGTCGGGAACGGATACATTTTCAATGGTTTCGCCAACCACATTGATGGTATTCAATTCACCAACGCCAAGCCCCCGCTGATGCGCAAACCTGATGGTCGGTACGGCCATTGGTTCAAATCCTATAATAGTACTTGCTACGGTATCCATAGCCACACTATCTTTGCTGGCGATGATCAATCCCACCTTTTTAGGTTGTCCGGCATTAGGCCCATTCCCTTCCATGCCGATGATGGCATCCATGATAATGAGGTGGGGAGGCACCATCTGATAGATATCTACCAGCGCCTTGGCAAATACGGTGGGTTTCGGGGCAATCAGATGAACGTTCTTTTTGCCGTTTCCCGGAATGCTTCCCAGCATATTCTTTATGGCGCCTGTGTATTGTGTCAGTCCGTGTGTTTTCAGCTTCGGTACGGAAACCACAAAATCTACCGTTCGCAGTGTCCTTGCGATGCGGAATTTATCTAAAATTTCATAATCCTTGTTCTGAACATCAATATATTCGTCTTTATCAAAATTAACGATCTTTGCCCCGGTATCCTCTGCAATTTCATTAATGCGGGTGATGCGAAAGGCATTGAAGGTGGAGGCATTTTTTACGCTCCCTGATGAGTCTCCAATAAAGACATCGCATCCAAAATCCTTTTGAAAGATATTGACGAGCGCCCGAACTACCACAGGGTGCGTGTTGACAGCCCTTTCCGGTGGTTGTGAAGACGAAAGGAGATTGAGCTTTAAAAGTACCTTCATTCCGGGTCTGACCAGTTTATCAACGCCGTTTAATAAATTCAGAGACTTGTGGATAGCATGGTAAACCTTCTCTAATGCATAATCATCACATTTGATAATTGATACGGCGGGCATAAGCAAAAAACCTCTTTATAGATTTTAAGTAAAATTTTTGTTGTTAAACCAGCAGCATTTTCATCGGCTGCAGTGTCCTGTTAAAGGGATTAAAAACCAGTCCCAGGATTTCAAGGGTAACCACTCCCAGAAGCGCCTCGTCTGATTCTTCGCCGAGTATTACCGGTGTATGACCTTCGCCCTGCGGCAAAATGATATAACATTCAGATACGCCCCTTTTAATAGTGGTGCCATCTGCAAGGGTAAATTCCAATGTTCTCTTGGCTTTTAGTCCGATTTTATTCCATACATTTAGGGGTAGCAGAGAATACGTAGCGCCGCTATCAATGAGAAATCTTACCGCTTCTTTTCCAGTGACGCCTTCGACCTCGCCGTCTATATAGGTTATACCCATGATTACCCTCCAATAACTACAGTTTATCGCAAAGGCGTGGAGTAGCAAAAAAGGGGAACGGAAGTTGAGAACATGAGAAGTTGGGGATCTGAGAAAATCTCAACCTCGTGACGTCCCAATCTCTTTCTCTTTGCGTTCTTTGCGTCTTTGCGGTGAATTTCCCCGAAAGTAAATATAGCAAAGTAATGGAATATTACAACAAAATAGTTAAAAGAATTTGTTCATTGCCTCCGCCCTTGCCATATCTCTTTGGTACAATTCTTTTTCACTGGGTTTGTTTCTGGATACCATGTTCTTAAGCCTGAGAAACGGCCTCCTGAAGTAATGTCGGTAATAATAGGCAAGGGGGTAATTTTTAATAAAGGCCGGGGTGGTGCAAATGTAATCGGCGTATTTTTTGTTATATTTCCACCTCAGAAACTGAAGGTCTTCTGATTCCAGATGATGTGTCTTAACGTTTGCCCAAAAGCAGTTGTAACGGCTGTAGTCATATTTATTCGTCACAAGCCCCGCCTGCAACAACTCCTCCCTCATGCCAGTCCTTGGATAAGGCGTTAATATCTGGTCTGCAAAGAAGTCAATTTGTGAATCCACGAAGAACTTGTAATTTAGGGCGATGTCCTCTTCCCTGTCATTCGGGTTTCCGATGATCATGCCTCCAACGATCATGATGTCCTGTTCATGAAGTCTTTTAACAGCGAGTTTGGTTTTTTCGATGATATTACCCTTCTTCATGAGCTTTAAATTTTCTTCCGATACGTTCTCAATGCCGAGGAAAACAATCCGAAAGCCTGCCCTTGCCATCTTTTTAGCAAGAGTTTCTGAAGAGGCAATACCCGTACTGCTTGCCTGGATGATATATCGGATATCATTATGTCCTGCCTCAGCTATGGCGTCACAGAGGGACTCGAATCCTTTGACGTCTAACGTAAAATTATCATCTGAAAAGATAATGAAGTTTGCGCCCTGCTGTTTGGCATTGGCAATATCTGCCAGTATTCTTTCAATGCTGAATCTCCTGAAACTCCTGCCGTACATCTTATCTATACTGCAAAAATTGCAGGGCATTACACATCCACGGGAGGATTCCACAATGTCGAGTGTAAAACCGTAATATTGATACCCTTTCCAGATGCGTTTTGAACGATCAGGTATTTTTATTTTTGACAGGTCTTCCAGTGGCCGCTGTGGATTATGAATGAAACGTCCGTCATTTCGGAAAGAGACGCCGGGAATACCTTCTATGGGTCTCTTGCCGTTTATGGCCTCCAATAATTCGTTGAAGCACAGGTCTCCCTCTCCCCGGACGAAAAAGTCAAACGGGTCAGCCTCATCGCCTTTGCATACTTCATCATACATCACGGTGGCGTGGTAGCCGCCCAATACGATTTTGATGTTTTTGTTGAGACCTTTCATGATACCGGCTATTCTCCTGGCGGTAGCGAATTGAAAGCTCATGGCGGTGAGACCCACAACATCGGGCTTGTATTTTGCGATTAATTCTTTAACCGTTTCGTGAACCCTCTCTCTTTGCAGAATGAGATCAGCTACGTAAACGTTATGCCCTTCGATATTGCCGGCAATTGATGAGATAGCAAGGTTTGGCGGCTTCCACCGCTTTGCATTAAAATGCGGTGCACAGTCCGGCATGGACATCAAGAGGATATTCATAAGTTATTTAAAATTGTGATGATTAAAAAAATTGTTCATTTCGGCAAATCGCTTCCTGTCTCTCTCAAATATCTCACGCTCTGACTTTCCCATCGAGGTGATAAAGTTTTTAATCCGGTAAT
>VGXX01000133.1 GCA_016873155.1 Planctomycetota bacterium
TTCTTATCACACCATTAAGTCCTGCTTGAAAATCAAAATGAAAAAGGGAATATCTGTTGTTACGTCAGCTACAACGTAATTTTGAAAATTACAAATAAACTATATCTTCCGGATGGTACATGCACAGAAACAAGAGCATGTAGTCCTTCAAATGGCGGGTGAGAAGGAAATTTTGCCTGACGTGCTCACGCCCGTTTTCGCCCAGCCTCTTGGCGTATTCCGGGCTGTTTAATAGCTGTTTTATTGCAAAGGCAGCGCCGGAAACACTATGACATAAGAGACCGCTGTATTTGTGTTTTACCTGCAACGGAATCCCACCGGTGCTGGATGCGACAACAGGCCTCGCCTTCCATAACGCTTCAGTTACGGTAAGCCCGAATCCTTCACGCAGTGATTTCTGCACGATGACCGTGGACGCCCTCTGAAGGGCATTGATCTCTATATCACTGCCGGAAGGGATAGGAAGGATATGAATGTCGGCATCGTTTCCTGCTGCCTCTTTTGTCTCTGCAAAGACCTTCGTTGATTCCGGGTCATCCGTTGCGGTGCCGCCGGCGATAATGAGCTGACAGTCAATGCGCTTCTTCACCAGGCGATAGGCTTCGATAACGCCGACAGGGTCTTTCAAATAGTCAAACCGCGAGATCTGCGTGATAATGGGTTTATCTCCGGGTATCTGATATTTTTCCAGGACTTTTTCTACTGTTTCCTGGGGCAAATCCCTGTTTTTATCGCTTAAAGGATCAATAGAGGGAGAAATTAAAAATTGCCGTATAGGCAAGGACTGTGAAAAACCAGGAGCAGAAAAAACAGCGCCATCGTATTGATGAATAAACGGTGTGAGAAAATCCCACACCTGTTTGTTCGGCGTTGAGACATCGATATGGCATCGCCAGACCCATTTACTATGAGGCATGGAGTCCTTTTTCTTAATCAGCGCAATAGGCTGTGGATCATGGATAAACATGATATCTCCATACATCTTGACTTCGTCAATATTTCTCTGGCTTGTATCCATGAAGACTTCAAACATTTGCGGTGTGATTTCCTCGGATTTCCCATGAAGCGCATTGTGAAATTTTTTTGTGACATTAAAGAAACTTTCACCGCCCTTGATAAAATCCCATCGGGCATCTACCCCCAGTTCCTGCAATAAAGGCACCATGCGATTCAGGATTTCAGCCACACCGCCACCCACAGCAGTGGAATTGATGTTCTGAATCACCTTTCCCTGCAGTTTGCCCGCTAATATCCGCAATTCTTCAATGGTATGGGTCCCGACGATCGGTTCGTAGTCAGTTATTTTCGGCATTATTTCGTGTCCTTCACTGTTTTTCCCAGCAGGCTTTTCATTGCCTCTGAAACTATCTTCTCGTGCTGTTCGGCAGTCTCTGCCCTTCCATACTTTTTAACCATGTTTTCCCACTCCGAAGTTCCGTAATGCTGATGACATCCTATACATAAACCTTCTCTTTCTATAAGATTTCTCTCTTCCTGATTTAATGGCCTGTCTTCGGGAAGGGGCATATTCTGTGTCTGTTTTCCGCTTCTTACAACCAATTGATCCAATGCATAGGGAAACTCTTTTATCCCCGGGGTCTGCTGCCGCCCGGTCATTACGTCAGGAATATCGCCGTATACACCTGTTGACAAGTCCTGGAACAAAGGTTTATCACCCAGGAGTTTTCCAGCGCTTCTTGAATTGCCCGTCCCATACCCTATGGACTTGGGGTTTGTGTGACAGTCCTCACAGGTTCTTGCAACAAGGCTTGTCGCGTGGGGATTTATAGGAGACAGGGTCGGGGAATTGTGACCTGTGGAGGTGGTATAATGTTTGTTAAGCGCCTTAATATTTCCCTGTTCATCTATGAAGGTATAAAAGACCTGACAACCCGGGGCGAGGGGTGAGACCTTCCCTCTTAAATTCATTCCCAGTATCGGGCTTTCCCACCTCATGAAAGATCTGTTTTCCAGAGACAGGTCGCCAAAACCTTCGGTTACCGTTTGCCTGCCTGTTGTGGGGTTTACCTTCTTAGATGTAGTTATCCAGTCTGTGCCTTTTGCCCTTCTGTCATATTGCATGTGGCATCCAAAACACTGCGGCGCCCACGTTGCATGACAGGCGTAACATTCCAGCTTTTCCATATGTTTGTGAATAGTTGACATTGCAACCTTGCCCTGTTGGGTTTTAAAGTTGTCGTGTAACGTTATATCCCTGAGTAAAGGTATTTCATGCCTTTTGCCGGTATATTTACTCACTACGTATGCCTTTTCTTCTTCCTTTATCCAATTTGCCTTTACATTACCCCTTGACGTAAGGAGATATTCTCTGATGCCGCATTTAAATATTCCCCTATCACCTTCCAGGGTTACCGGTGTGCCATATCCTACGGAGAGTTCCCAGGGATATTTTTCGGGGGTTCCATGACAGTCGTAGCAGGTAATCTCCACCTGATAGACCGTTGCCGGGTAGATATTGCCGTCTCCGTGCACGTCTATTGATGTATGGCAATCGGCGCATTGCATGCCTCTTTCAAAGTGCACATCTTTTCTTACATGCAAATACTCCTTTGTAAAGAGGGGTTCCTGCGGTTTCGCATTTTCATCAAACGGGGGCGCTTCTCCATCCTTCACATAATCATACTCAAACATGCCTGCAAAGGTAGTACCTATTCTCCTTCCCCGTGTGTGGCAATGGGTGCACTGGGCGGCAGGAATGGCAGTGGTGATGCGATGTCGCAGCGGATGCGGGCGTATCCCCGTGTTTTTGATATTTTGATCGCCGCCTTCATATTTGCCGTCATTCCCATAAAGCACATGGCATGCTGCACATCCTGAGGCACGTAAATCTCCCCTCTTATTCCTTCCTTCGCCCCAGACGTGACACCTTGCGCACTGTTTTCTGTAGGTATCCGGAAAACCTGCTTTTTCCTCTGAACCAAAGAGGTTGACGCCATTTTTAAAGTCGGGGATTTCATCTACTTTATCGGCAATTCGCATGAATCCGGATTTTATTGCAGCGCCAATCCATTCCTTGTATTTTTCAGAACCGACTCGTGGAATCCGGCCATCGGTGTCTATCGTATCAAAGTTGCCATACGGAAAGGTCCCTTTCGGTATAACTCCGTTTGAAGATAGCGTTTTGCTCGCTATCCCCGTCATCAGGGCATGCAGGGACGTTGCCATCCTGTAGGTATAGTCCGTTCCCAATACTCCGGAAGGTTCTGAGGAAAGGAGCTGCTCAGATATAAGCTCTCCACCCACAGGTTGGCTGAGGGGTTTTCCCATGAGGGTAGTTATGCTCCCTTTGCTGTCGTGGCATTTTGCACACCCCTTTCCTTCATGGAGTACCCACATGCTCGATGGGTTTGGTATAAGGGAACTGTGGGCTTCTTCCTTTTTGCCGGAAGAGGGATTGCCTTCGTGGCATACAGCGCATTCATACCCGGAACCTTTTCCGTATTGCTTTTTAGCAAAGCTCAGCAGAAAGGGCTGCATATTGTCATTAATAATCTCGATTCCCTTATGGCAGGATAGACATCCTTTTTCTTCTGCAAACTGTTTTGTATCCGGCTGACGAGGAGAAACAATAGTATTATGTGAGGTAGCAGCACAGCCCAAAAAAACAAAGAAACCCAGAAGTACCATACAATTAGCAATAAAAGAAATTTTTTTTCTTTCACCTCCGGAGAGCGCCTTCCATTTCAGGTCATGTGCGGACATACTATGTTCCTTTCTGATAGCTCAGGCTTTTTTCTTAAGTGTTCCCGCTATCTTTTTACCCAGCGCCCTTGCTGCATCAAGGGCATCCTGTTGCTCTTCAAACTTATTTATTCCGACAGATTGCACCGTTGCCTCGTTTCCATATATCATCCTGAGTCCAGAAGTCCTGCACTCATTGCCGTAACCGCACTTGATACATGGGACATTCCCCAATATTTTGACAGAACCTACAAAATTCATCCCCTCTTCCAGCATGTAATACATGATGGCATTTGTTCCCATTTCACATGCAGGAGGCAAGGCTTTGTTTGAAGCAGGAATTGCGCAGGCAACGATTGCGCCTCCCGGCTTGCCTGCCATGAATCCGTGTTTATGGCGAAGCTGGTAGAGCCTTTCTATAAATGCCTTCGTTAGCGAATCAATTGAAGAGTACGGTGTATAGCAGGCAACAATCAAGGCATCTGCCGCTTTTGCCTTTTCTGCAAGGAGAATTCCGTCATCATGGGTATTTACACACCGGTTTGTTTCCACACAACCGATGCATGCCCTGCATGGGGTGATATTGTATTCAACAAGTTTTATAAATTCAGTTTCAAGTCCGGTTGCCTCCAAAGCTACCTTTAGCGCCCTGTCCGTATTGCTGTTATTGATAGGAGAACCTGATACACCCAATACTTTCATAGTTTTACCCATTTCTATTTATCAGACCCGGAAGGTTTTTCCATAGACTCAACAATCCGTTTTTCTATCAATTTTACAAGGGTAAGCCGGAGGTTTTCCATGGTGTGGGTATAGGGATCAAGTGAGGCAATTTTGCCGGCCAGTTTCTTTTCCGAAAGACTGTATTCGAGCCAGTGGGAAAAATCATTGGCGCTGCGCCCTATACGCAGCCTGGCCTCAAACATGTGAAAGTACAGAGAATTAATGCTCACCCGTTGCAATCCCGCCTGAAATTCTTTGAGGTCTGAGGCTGTATAGGGTGTCTGAAAAACAAAGCTAACTGATTTTACACAATGGAACTCTTCTCCGGGTGTCGCAAACTTATGAAGTGATCGTGGATACCGAACGATATAATTTTCAATGGTACGTACGATTTCGTCACGAAGTTCACGGATGGTCGCATACTGAATCGTATCTATGCTAAACAACAACTCTCCCAATTCCTCTTCGCCTAAAATACCTGTAATCCAGTAAGCAAAATCATTCGGAGGTTCGGGGGAAAGATACTGATGCTGCTGGAGAAAACGGTGGGTATGATAATAAATAACCGAACCGGGAACTGTTTTGAGAAGTTCCAGCAATTCCTGCAGTGTTGCAGCCTTTAACCCGGTAAGTTCCGGTATAGAGACTTGTGTGTTAAATCGAAATGGTTCTTTTGCCTTATCGAGGGCATTCATCGTACACCTCATGCTTCTGTTCGAAAAGATGTTCCAAAAATGTCTTTACTTCTCCTGGGGAAGACATATCTCATAAACCATCCTGCCTTCGCTCAGCAGGATCATCTTTCTTTCCAGGAAAGGTTTTATAATGGCGTGAAGGGTATCACGCACCCGTTCCACGTCACCCCGTTTTTTAACTGCACGATAATGCACGCTGACGGAAAGCCCCTTATCTTCAATATAAAATCCTTCGATATGCCGTAAAGATTTAAAAAGTTTCATGTAAATATGCCAGAGGGTGCTGCGTGCCTTTTTGGCTTCAGGACAGGTAGACCGTATCCCCGGCCCCTCCATTTCAATGCCATGATTGGCAACATAGAGAACACCAGGAATCTGAACCAATTCTTTGATCTGCTTCAGGGAACGTCCGGTTATTATCCCTAAAAACACCTTCTCATCCCGGGTAAGTTTTATCAGCATCTGTCGTATCTCTTCTGAAAGAACAGCGTGGTCAGGATGTTTCCGTATGGGCGTCAAAGTGCCGTCAAAATCCGTTAAAAGGACGGTATATCCCCCTGATCGGAGAAGTTTATTGACAGCATGGATATTTTCGAACAAGTATTTCATTATTGTAGCTTAATTAATTCGTTTACAATATTTTGACCCCAGTTGTATACATTGTGTTCACGCACCTGTTCCCTGAGGCGCTGCATCCTTTTCTTCTTTTCATCAGCAGGCATTTCGATAGCAGTTTTTATGGCTTCTGCAAAAATATCCGTGGCGTAAGGATTGATCTGGATACACCCTGCGAGTTCTTCGGAAGCGCCGGTAAACCGGCTGAGCAACAATATGCCCGATTCGTCAAAGCGTGATGCAAGGAACTCCTTGGCAACAAGGTTCATCCCGTCATGCAACGCGCTGACGATACAGAAATCAGACAGACGATATAATGCTTGCACGCTTACGCGGTTAAAATGCGATTTCAGCAGACGTATGGGGATCCATCTGCCGTCACGGTACTTGTGATTGATCTCAACCATAAGATCGTATATCTTGTCGTTATAATCACGGTAGTCATCAATATGAATACGGCTTATATTGCCTGCCTGCACAAAGGTAAATTTGCCTCTGTATTCAGGATATTTTTCAAGGAACCTGTCAATGGCCATAAACCGTTCGGGGATGCCTTTTGTGTAATCAACACGATCCAGACCAATACCTATAATCTGACCTTTTAAACCGAGTTCTCTTTTGAAGCGAGACATCTCAGCTTCAACTTCCTTGCTTTGTGCCTGCAGATTTAATTCATCAAAATCAATGCTGATAGGAAACGGACGGATGTGTGTGGTTTTGCCACCCTTGGTTGCGGAAAACTTGCTATAATCCACCCTTGATTCCAGATTTCGGTCCACCGTGTCGAGAAAGTTATTGCAATGATACTGGACGTGGAATCCCAGGAGATCATTTCCCAGAAGTCCCTCCAGAATTTCCTGTCCCCAGGGGCATATACGGAACGCCTCCCGGTTAGGCCATGGAATATGCCAAAACTGCGCCACAAGCAGATCCGGCCTGCTTTCTTTCAGCATCCTGGGAAGCAAGGTGAAATGATAGTCCTGGATGAAAACAAATGCCTTATCACTTCCCACTTCTTCTAACACAACATCGGCAAATTTCTGATTGACAGATTTATACACCTGCCAATCCGCTTCATTAAATTTCGGCTTCACGTACACAATATGGCAGAGCGGCCACAACGCTTCGTTGGAAAAGCCGTAATAAAACCTTTCTTCTTCTTCATGGGTAAGCCAAACCCTTCGGAGTGTGTATTGCGGATTATCCGGCGGAACGGCAATATGCCCTTTGCCGTCCACAACCTCCTTATCGGCATCACCGCTGCCATAGGCAATCCACGTGCCTCCTTCAGCCCGAATAATGGGATCCAGCGCGGTAACCATACCGCTTGCAGGAATAATATACCTTATCTCCTCGCCTGCATAGTTGTGTATGTACGGCTCGCGGTTGGATACAATAATGAGCTTGTAATCCCTGAGTTTTCCGGAAATAAGTTCTTTTAATGATTCTTTTGTATACGTCATAACTTTCTTCGTTCAGATTGCCACCACAACAACCTTATTTTTTATAACCTTTGAGACTTTTACACATTCGCACAAGTTATGTAAACATCTGTATACTTAGTTGTTGATAAAGTATAATTCATATTTTATACTTCATGCAAGTAAATTATCGCATACCTACATTCAAGGAGGCAGACACCGTGCAAACCAGAAAACACACAAAGATCAGAAGACAGCAAATTATTGATATTATACGGGACATTATTTCAGCAAAGGGAATTGAATATGTAACAATCGGCGAGATATCAAAGCGGATAGGCACGACCAGAGGCGCTATATACCGTCATTTTAAAAGCAAAAGAGCAATATTAAGTTTTCTGATCGACAATATTGAAGAAACCCTTATGGAAGCCATAGACAAGGCAATGGTGCACAACGACCCCATACTGAATCTTAAAAACGTGCTCCTTGCCCATCTCACCTATGCAAGAGAACGACGCGAGACATCATTTATTGTCATCATGGGGGCTATGCAATTCAGCGATACTATTATTCGCAGGAAGATTTCACTGCTTATCCGGAAATATTTACGAAAGATAGAAAAAATACTTACCATCGCAATACAGTCAGGATCCGTTAAAAAAAATATAAATTCCATGACATCTGCTATTGCCTTTTTAGGGCTCATCCAGGCTACCGTCACTGTATGGTCGTATAAAAAGTTTAATTTTGTACCCCAAAAAATACATGCGCAATTGTGGAACATCTATTGGCAGGGAATAGGCGTATAATCTATCCATGTTCAATGTTTGCCAGGCATTCCTTAATCAGGGGTGACCTGACATGCTTTCCCTTCACAGGAGTTAGTCCAAACTTCTTAAATTTGTCTGTACCGGCGCCCGAACATGTTCCCGCACCAACGACTTGATCAATTAGATCCACAGTGGGAATTGCAATTACGCATTCTCTCGATTTCCTGAGTGCAGTGTAGGAATAGTTCCAGGGGCCTGTAACAATGGCAAATATCGGCGTAAAGCCCATCACCATGGTCCATGAGATAGTCATTACGTTGTTCTTCTCTCCATCATTTGTCGTAATGAAAACAACTGGACCTGATTCCATCAAAGTGAATGCTTTTCTGATCTGCATCCTTTTCATCGCCGCACGCCCCATACTGTTTACCTAACGTTTTGCCAACGCCCAGCTTGAGAGGTGCGAATGGAGCGCAGCGGAATGAACATCCTTCTCAAAGCGGATGTTCGGCAGACTAAATCCTATCCTTCCAATAATCTGGTTTTCTGTGAAGATTAGCAATTGCCACAATTAAGATTTCTGTAACACTTTAGCTTTTTGAAAAAGACATCGGTTTCCCTTATTTTATAAGGCACCTCTAATATTGGAGCATGGAGCACATTTCACATCCATTAACTCCGCACTTTAGTGCGGAGATATCCACAATAAATACACCGGCTTTGGTAGAGACAGGTTTGAAACCTGTCTCTACAACCTGGTACAGTGAAAGATATTGGGCTAACTATACTTCAGGGCTGAAGCCCATGATTATTTCTCCCCTTAACCCCATGCTGAAGCATGGGGTTAAGACAGGGG
>VGXX01000134.1 GCA_016873155.1 Planctomycetota bacterium
ATTAGCAAAAAACCTGTAACAGACGGTCTCCTGGATTACGAAAGGACTTACGAAGAATTTTCGTGGGAAGCCGTTAAAAAAGGTGTCTGCATAAGAAATAATAAGGTAAACATTGCCTATGAGGCTATAGACAAGCATGCCCAGTCGTGGCGAAAGAATAAGGTAGCTTTGTACTGGGAGGGCGCTGACGGCGCCTGTCAAAAGTACACATTCCTGGAGATGAAGAAACTCTCCGACAGGTGCGCCAATATGCTCCGGAAATTAGGGGTTAAAAAGGGAGACCGTGTATTTATATTCCTGCCCCGGCTGCCGGAGCTTTATATCAGTATGATAGCCATTGCAAAGCTTGGCGCCATTGCGGGACCTATGTTTTCTGCCTTCGGGCCTGATGCAGTACGCGACCGTTTACAGAATAGCGAAGCAAAAATATTGATCACGACACCCGAATTGAAAGAGCGTGTTGAAACGGTGTTGTGGGAGTTGCCAAAATTAGAACATATCGTATTGGTCAATGTCAAAGAAGACTATGAATTGGAAGAGAGTGACGTATGTTATAAAGCCTTGATAAAAGATGCCCCGGAAAAGTTTGAAATGGAATGGATGGAATGGGAAGACCCCTTATATATCCTGTACACTTCCGGCACCACAGGCAAACCAAAAGGTATAACCCACGTCCACAATGATATGATTTCACATTCTATCACCACCAAATGGGTTCTGGACTTAAGAGATGACGATGTTTATTGGTGCACCGCTGATCCCGGCTGGGTGACGGGAACGGTATATGGATTGTGGGGCCCGTGGCTGAACGGCATCTCTTCTTATATCTCTGACGGCCGGTTTGACGCCGCCAGGTGGTATGATATTATCCAAACTTTTAAGGTTACCGTATGGTACACAGCCCCTACGGCCTTGCGGATGTTGATGAAAGACGGTGACGACCTTCTAAAAAAATATGATTTAAGCAGTTTACGGTATATTTGCAGCGTCGGTGAGCCGCTTAATCCAGAGGTGATCCGGTGGGGTTTGAAGGTTTACGGATTAACCATACACGATAATTGGTGGCAGACGGAAACGGGATCCATTATGATTGCAAATTACCCCTGTTTGCCGGTAAAACCAGGTTCTATGGGCAAGCCTTTCCCGGGTATACAAGCGGCTATTATTGATGGCAAGGGCAATGAACTGTCTGCCGGGCAGCATGGACTGCTGGCATTGAAACCCGGCTGGCCATCCATGCTGAGAAAGGTATGGGGAGACGAGAAGCGGTTTAGAGAATATTTTAATATAAACGGATGGTACGCAACGGGCGATACGGCTTATAAGGACGAGGATGGTTACTTCTGGTTTGTGGGAAGGGCGGATGACGTCATCAATACCTCAGGACACAGGGTGGGTCCATTCGAGGTAGAAAGCGCACTGCTCGAACACAGGGCTGTGGCAGAATCGGGTGTTATTGGAAAACCCGATGCTGAAAGGGGCGAAATTATTAAGGCCTTTGTGGTACTTCATGAAGGTTTTGCGCCGTCGAAGGATCTGGAAGAGGAACTGAAGAAATTTATAAGGCATCGCCTGGCAGCTCATGCATACCCGCGTGAAATAGAATTCTGTACAAATTTACCCAAAACACGCAGCGGTAAAATTATGCGCCGACTGCTAAAAGCGAGAGACCTGGAATTGCCTACAGGGGATATATCCACGCTTGAGGATTAGTTTCATTTAACCTTTAATCGAAAGGGGGTAGCGTATGGAAGGGAATAATGGAAGGCGGACTGGTTTTGTCAATAATTTACTGGATACGTTTGGCAGGGTCATTGCCTGGGGTGTTATGTTGATTATTATGATTACTGTTGTTTCCGCCATTGCAATCGGTTTACTCCGTTCGAAAGTTAAAAATGCAGTTGATTATGTAATGGCAGGCATCGTTGATTATGCAACATACACCCTGCTGGAAGACCCCGAAATTACGCGCAAGGTGAAAGGGAATATAAAGGAAGCCATGGAGTATTCGTTGAAAACGGCAAAGCATGAGTTGCTCCAAGACGAAGCTTTGAACAGGAAATTGCGGGAGAATGCAAAAGAGGCAATCGAATATGCCTTACAAAAGGTGAAAAATGAGGCAATTAATGACGTCGCCTTAAATCAAAAAATAAAGACAAATACCAAGGAAGCGGTAGAGTACCTGATAGACAAGGTCAAGCAAGAGGCTATGACTGACGGGAAATTCATTGAAAAGGTAAAAACAAATATAAAAGAAGGTGTTGAATATACCGTCCATCAAGTAGATGAACATTTTTAGCAGGCATAATCTTAAAATTATTCATATAAGGAGAGAGACAAATCTATGGAGCAGACAAAATTTAATAAATCATTTTTTGATAAAGTTGAAACAATCAAAATCAAAGACCCCCTTGCCATAGCGCTGGGTGCGATGGATAAAAACGAGGCATTTGTTTTCACGTATGCCGATGCGGTAAAACTTGCTGGCCATTCATGTCCTGCAGTTTCCGGCGCATACAAGTTAACTCAGGTGGCATTGAAAAGTTTATATGGTAACGAAACGCCGGTACGCGGTCAAATCAGGGTAACATTCAAAGGGGGAATAGACTATAAGGTAAATGGGCCGATATCGCAGGTTGTCACGTTGATAACCGGCGCCGCAGGCGAGAGTGGTTTTAAGGGGCTGGGCGGCGGTCGTTACAACAGGCACAACTTGCTGTCTTTTGATGAATCACAGGAAGCCGGTGAAGATGCGGTGTGCACGGTGATATTTGAAAGGATGGATACGAAAAGGAAGATAGAAATCTCTTACTGCAATTACATGCTCCCTGCCAACCCTAAAATGGGAGAATTGATGCCATTGGCAGTAACAGGCAAGGGAACTGACGCAGAAATAAAAGAGTTCGGGGAATTGTGGCATGACAGGATTAAGACAGTGCTTACGAACCCACCAGAGGGCATGTTTGTAATAAAGGAATTAAAATGAAAAACTATCCGCTTCTGAAACAAATATATATTGACGAGGGAATTTTAAAATGTATAATAAAACAATATTTGTTACAAAAAATATATTGATACATGGAGTGAAAGGGGGTGGAAATCGGAGGAACCTAATTTAAAATACGCATTGATGGTATTTAATTTATATACTTTATATCATATAAACTGAAGAAAGGAGAATGGGGTTATGTTGAAGAAGATTTTAGCAGGGTTTTTGGGTGTCGCAATGGTCGCAGGAATCGGTATGGCAAAGGCTCAGGCTTATCAGGTTAAACCTGCAAAATTGTGGGTTACCGCAATCGCTATTGGTACACCTATTGAAGGCGCAGAAATTAAAGTTGGCGATAATACATGCACAACGGGCAAGAATGGCACCTGTGTATTCGAGTTAAAACCAGGGGTGTATGAAATTTCAGTTCACGAACATGGCGGCGCAAAAGCACACACCGAAGTTACGTTAGAAGAAAAAGATATCCGGTTTATATCGTTGGATTTGGGCTCTGCTGCACTCCACCCAAGCGGACATCACTAATCGTGGTAGCACGCCACAGATTTTAAAGATTTCTTAATCTAAAGGCAGTTGTTAATTGTTCTATTAGCAACTGCCTTTTTCTATTACTAAAAATATGATTGAATTAAAAAAAATACTGTGTCCGGTTGACTTTTCTGCTTGTTCTACCTATGCATTAACCTACGCAATAGATTTATCACTTAAAGAGCATGCCTCTCTGTATCTCATACATGTTATAGAACCCTATATGAGTGATATGGGAGATATATTGAAACAAATCGACCTGCTTCTGGATGATAAACAGACTGAAAGTCTCAAGATGCGGCTTATCAATTTGATACCCGATAATGTCCGAACAAATATTAACGTAGACACCCTCGTGGTTAAAGGTATTCCTTTTGTGGAAATACTAACGGCCGCTAAAGACAATCAGGTAGATTTAATTGTCATGGGTACGCATGGCAAGACGGGATTGGAACATATATTAATCGGAAGTGTCGCCGAAAGGGTAATACAAAGGTCTCCGTGCCCTGTGTTAAGTATAAGACTTCCAAAATAATCATTGCAAATCCCACAGGTTTTCATTCCAATTACTCCCCCCTATCACTGGCTGATTACCACCAAAAATACCTTTAATTGCTTCGTAGTCTTCCCGCACAAAAGAAACTACTGCTAATAACAACTTTGCTTATATATTAGCAGTCTAAATACTTGTGCGAATAAATCATCATACATAATCTAAACTGTATATTACGGTATGCCGATTGCTCATCTTCAGATAGCCGTTTAATAACAGCACAGAAGTAAGCTAAAATTGCTTTTATGAGAATGAAGTTTGTTTACCAAAAGATACAGCTCAAAATCAGAATCGACGCATTTGAATACACCCGCACTCACCCGCAAGGTCGTTAGCAAGGGACACCCATATCGTACGAGAATGCATAAAACAAGAGAAAAATTCAATTCCATATTTAATGCAATAACGGACCCTATTATTGTATTCGATGCGGAGTTTAAGGTAATAAAGATAAATAAGGCGGCAAAAGAATTTTTTACGGGATGCCCGATTGGAAAGAAGTGTTTTTTTACAAAGCATAAATTTGCGCTGGCCTGTAAGAATTGTCCAACATGGCAAACACTGAAAACCGGCGTTACTACAACCAGCGAGATATTAAACCCCAAAACCGGCGCCACACTTCTTTTAAAAACATACCCTATTTATAACAGACTAAAAAATATAAAAGGGGTCGTTCTCGTTGGCAGGGAAAGCGATGATGTGCCCATGAAATGGAATAGATAAAAGGATATTGACGACAGCTCCGGTTTCGTATATTATTTAAATTAATCTTTGCGTAGGAAAGAGAACAATGTGACACTTTAATCTAAAGGAATTTTGGTTCGCTTGCTCATGCATTTCATCAAACCTGTATCATATAAATATTGGTTCATCTTACTTCCTTTTATCATTTCAATTGGCTGCTTAAGCGGGTCCAGACCAGATGTAAGGCTTTCCCCAAAACTTGATAAACGGTTGTATCAAATAACTCCCTTACCGCTTACTGTTGGTATTTATATTGAACCAACCCTGCGTAATTATGTCCAGGAAGTACCGCTGAAACAAGACGAGGCGGGTACGCCTTATTATGTTTTTCCAAATTTTGTTTTTCCAATCGGCGAAACTCTTTCTTCGAAAATCGAGGAGATGTCGCGCGTCGTATTTAAAAAGGCAATATTGATTGATAGTTTACAGAATAAGGAATTTTTAAATAAAGAAGCATTGGACGGGATTTTGGCTATCAGTTTAAAAAAATCGGAAATAGAACTTCACATGGAAGTATCTGTATGGAGGGCTATTGGCCGCCATAATCTTTCAATCACGGCATCATTTCTAGATCCCAAACTCAATACCGTGTGGAACTCAGAAGTGGCGGTGGAAGGGAAAGGTCTGGACTTTGTAACTAGCAAGGTTGAACAAGAATGGTGGATTACAACTGGCCCCAAGTTCGGGCCTGCCGTAGACGACGCCATAGAAAAGCTCACTTACGAACTTGCCCAAAAACTTATTGCGTCGAAAGAAATATCGGAAATCAAGAACTGATACAGAAAATGATATTACCGGTTAATTACAATTTGTGCCGCTTTATAAAGCTGAGAGAGTAATTTGAGGGTCTCCTCATCCAGCACTGCCAACCTGACTTTTCCCTTAACATCCCCAAATTTAACATTAACGCCTTCTTTTTTCTCCGTTACTTTTATGAGATGGTATCCATATTCCGTCTGAACCGGTTCACTTACCTGACCTATCCGTAAAGAAAATGCCGTATCTAAAAATGACTTTGCGAGGTTGCCTTTTCTTTGAATGAATCCTAAATCACCCCCATTTTGAGCCGATGGGCAGTCGGAATATTTATTTGCCATTTCATCAAAGGCAGTTCCTTGATCGATTTCTTTTTTAATACTTTTGATTTGTTCCAGCGCATGTGATAATTCTTCCTGTGCCTTCATATTCCTTGTGTCGATGAGTATGTGGCTGACCTTAACAGACTCTCCGTTAAAGAGGTTCTTGTTCCCATCAAAATATTTTTCCAGTGTTCTGTCATCCAGCTTATTATTGAAATATTTTTCAAGCGCAAGAGAATGTTTTATGCTTCTTTTGAATTCACCCATATTAGAGCCTATTGATGCAAGAACTTTTTCCAGTGATTGACCAGCATTCTTCTGATTGCCGGTCATATTGCCTCTCACCTGATCCACCTCCCGCTCAATCTCCTCAGAGGCAACGACTAAACCCTGTCTATCAATGAATTCTTCCAGCAATATATCAGTAATCAATTGGTCAATAATTTCCTGTTTAATGGTAGTGAGTGTCTCAGTATCCGTATTTTTGAAGGTCTCGAGTCGACTCGCAATGTCCTCCTGTGTTATCTTTTTGCCATTGACCGTCGCTACAATTTCTTCATTCTGATGCTTTTTCTCAGCAGAAAATGTGCCTCGTTGGAATGAGATTACAAACAAACATAATAATAGAGAAATGAAATGTCTTTTCATGCGATTACCTTGTCAAAAAAGTATTGAATTTATCGTATGATAAGGAGTTTCTAACGCCTCCAATAATTTCTAATAACTATACAAAACCCTGCAGAAATTGTCAAATTGTAATAAGACAGCAGAAGCAGAGGAAGAGCGTGCTTTTAAAAAAGAATTCCCTGATCTGTGGTTCAAGCTGAATAGGTGGAAGGAACAAGGGAAGGAGGAAGCGGAAGCGCAATTAAAGGAGAAGAGACGGAAGCTCGAAGGGCTGGGAGTAAGCCAGCGAGAGATGGGACGCAAAATGATGCAATTGATAATAGAGCAATATGGATGGAAATGGGATCGGGGGAAGAGAAAGGCGGTGAAGATGTTTACGAAGGAAGAAGAGGAAGAATTGATGTCTGCAATAATGCCCGACAATCAACAGGAATTGGATGCGTATTTGCTTGAAACAATATTTTTAATGTTAATGGCAGACTGACATTTCCAGTGGCCGAAGGTTGAGTATTCAAGTGTGCAAAAGCTCCATAAAACATACACAGGCAGGGGCTGAAATATTTCAGCCCCTGCTTCTCTCAGAGCAGATTAACGGAGGAGGGATAGGAATGATATCAAAAGAAAAAATCAAGTGGTTCATAGGTGTTATCTTTATTCATGTCGTTTTCCTGGTGTTTATCAGTTCATCTTTTGCCGGCGCCGTCTCGTACACCTATGACGATGCCGGACGGCTGACGAGGGTCAGTTCCGGCGATGGAAGGCTAATAAAATATACCTACGACAATGCAGGAAACCTTCTGCAAAAGGAAACAGTGGTGTGCGAGGCTCAGGCGATAGAGACTTCTTCAAATAAATTGACACTTAAGAGAAAAAAGAAGCAAGACGTGACGGTGACGATGACGGGAGCAGAAGGCTGTCCATCAGAAGGAATAACGGTTGAGCCAACGATTAATGCTGCGGGGAAGAAACGCGTGTCGGTCTCGCCAACAGGTAAAGAAACGGATGACAATGGACAGGTTGTTTTTACGATTACTGCAAAAAATAAGCCCGGTAATGCAAGGATTACTTTCAAGGCAGGTGGCTTGAGTAAGTCCATAAGCGTCCGGGTTAAGAATTAATAAACAGTGTCGTAGGATGGATTAATCGAACAGACTGTGCCAAATGAATTTTGCGCAGTCTGTCTATGTGAATAAAACACGTAGATAATATTGAGATCTCTGCATTCACTCCTTCCTTACCTCGTAGCAAAAATTGACCGGCTCCTAAATTCCGTTTTATATACCCAAATGGTAATTCCACCTTTTCTTTACGTAATTTATAGAGCTTTTGACCTTCTTCCTGCCGGTATGTTTCTTCTAGTTTTGCTTTCGGCTCTTCATTCTCCTTCATCCGTACTTATTTGACAATTCATTATTGCATGGCTTCCCTGACGGCTTTTGCCATTGACACTATCACTATCCGTTGAGTTGATCTTCTCTTTGCCGGTTTCTTGGCGCGTTCGGTATGCCCGAAGTCTCCCAGCTCAATATGGAGCGCCTGTTTATATAAGAAGGCAATGGCATTTAACGCCTGATTTTGCGTACTTGCTGAAACATTTTTTCAGTAATGTATTTTTTTACTATTTTTATTTCGTTGACATAATACATGAATTTTTATACATTCACAAAATGTAATTTATAAATAGCTGTAAAATAATGCCGCATTTAGGCGGGATAATCCATGTTAGCCTAAGGAGGACTTATGAATAAAAAGGCAAAGCACGTATATACCGGACAAGAAGCAGCAATTGCTTATGCTCTTAGTTCTGAACGTATAGCTGGTAGTGATGCGAATTTCCTAAATGAGAACCAGGCAGTAATCCCTATATTTGTTAGCCTGCTATTCCAGTCTCTCGAAATTTCAATAAAATATGCCGGTATCGAGTCAGGATTATTTACTGAAAAAGAAGCGAGAAGCCGTGCGGTGCGTTCAGGCCATGGCATTAAAGAACTTGCGGTACTAACTTGTGAAAAACTTGGCGGCAAGCCTTTCGGTCCCATCAGGATGGCAATGACTCACTTTAATAAAGTAGAACATTCAGAGGAGATAATCAATCATATGATTTCAGGTGCCAACTTTGAGAAAACAAGAGAATGTTATGCATCTCGTTGTCTGGGCTATGGACAAGTTGCTGACGGGGATTTTGCGGTTGTTGCTGGTATTCGTCCGTGGATTGCTTCTGTGAAGGAAACAGCTACCAATCT
>VGXX01000135.1 GCA_016873155.1 Planctomycetota bacterium
GGTGCGGGGCGTGGCTCAGCTTGGCTAGAGCGCGACGTTCGGGACGTCGAGGTCGGAGGTTCAAATCCTCTCGCCCCGACCAATATAAAAAGACTAAAAATATTGAAGAAAAGGTTGAGGTTAGCGGTGCGTTTCCCGATCTCAGCCTTTTTTTATTCCATTCATGCTTACCGATTCCGCCATAAAAAATTTAAAAGAATATTTTTTAAGCCTCTTTAGACTTACAAGACACATAACGTTTCTAGAAGATGAACTGAAAGATCATGAGAAGTTTAAATTACTCACGTGGGAAGATATAATCACGACAGAAGTAAGGGAGGGATGTTGAACGCTGGGTTGAAAACATACATTGAGCTAAAAATGAAAGGATAAATGGTTTTTACAAATGTTTCCCAAACTCAGTTTCTGGCATTACCTGCTCCTGCTTATACCGGTTACCATTCTTGCCCACCATCTCCATTTCCCGGCCGTTGCGACATTTCTTCTAGCCTCGGCGGTGCTGGTGCCTCTGGCACATTTCTTAGGCGAGGCTACGGAGGTAATCTCCGAGAAGACGGGGGATCACTTTTCGGGCATTATCAACGCCACCTTCGGTAATGCGGCGGAGTTGGTAATCGCAATCATTGCCATCAGGAGCGGCCTGATAGATATTGTGAAATACTCGTTGATTGGTTCCGTCATCGGCAATATCCTGCTCATCCTGGGATTAAGTCTTTTTGCCGGAGGCGTAAAATTTGGAGACCTGAAACTGAGCCCTAATATTACCGGTCCCACCGTCATTCACCTTTCTCTGGCCGCCATGTGCTTTGGTGTGCCCTCCATCTTTGCGGGAGAGGATACCTTGCTTGCCCTTAACAAATACAGCAGCAGCATCGCCATAGTCCTGCTCGTGGTCTATTTCGTGGGGATGTTTTACGCCATGATGAATCGTGAGAAAAAGGAGGCATCCCAGGTTATCCACGAGGCAATTGAGGCGACAGCGCCCAAATGGAGTATGGCAAAGAGCCTTTTTGTCCTTGTTGCGGCAACGGGAGGGCTTGTTTATATCTCAGAGATATTGGTGCATCAGATCGAGCCCCTTGTTGCATCCACACACATTCCGCCCGCCTTTGTGGGCTTAATCATCTTGCCGTTGGTCGGCAACGTAGCCGAACATTCCGTGGCAGTCACCAGCGCCGTGAAGAACAAGATCAATCTGAGCCTTGCCATTGCCGCAGAGAGCAGTACGCAGATTGCCCTCTTTGTGTCGCCCATTTGCGTTCTTATCGCAGGTCTTTTTGGCCAAAATTTCAACCTGATTTTTAACAAGATCGAATTGATCACCTTGGGCATGTCCATTGGCGGCGTGTGGCTGGTCGTTCACGATAATAAGAGCAACTGGTGGGAAGGGTTTTTGCTGTTGTCGTTTTACTTCATCATCGCCATTACCGCATATTTTTTATAGTATCCTATAAAAAATATTCTTATTTTCTGTGTAGTGTAAAAGGGTAAGGATATGATTCAAATCACACGCACTATCGCAATTGACGAGGGTGAAATTCAGCTGAAATTCATCCGTTCCCCGGGACCTGGCGGACAGAATGTCAACAAGGTCGCCACCGCTGTGCAGCTCTGTTTTGATGTGGTCAACTCACCGTCACTGCCCGATGACGTTCGCAATCGGCTGATTCACCTGGCCGGCAGGCGGATTACCGAAGAAGGCGTATTGATTATCGAAGCCAGGCGTTTCCGTACACAGGAAAGTAATCGGCAGGACGCAATTGACCGTCTGGTTGAATTAATCCGAAAGGCAGCCGAAAAGCCAAAACCCCGCCGTAAAACAAAACCTACATTTGCATCAAAGAGACGCAGGCTGGAAACCAAGCATCGCAAGGGCGAGGCAAAACGCATGAGACGGACTATTCCGCACCTGGAAGATTAGTTATAGAATAGCCACAGAGGACACAGAGATCACAGCTTGGTGAAGACACAATCAAATTAACCACCCCTCTTTCCCCTCCTTCGCAAGGAGGGGAGGAAGGGGAGGTAATATAACTTGCAAAAACACTTGTTTTAAAAATCTTTGCTAAAACCTGTCCTCATGTAAATGGGGAAAGCAAGGTTTTATAAATTTGTAATATAGAAGGTTTTTCCCCTGTGCCTTCTGGTCCTCTGTGGCAAGAATATTCAAGAATATTGTTGAAGGGTCATAAATTATATATATGAAAAACCAAAAATTGAAACGAACGATTTTATTTGCTGTTATAATCTGCATGATATTATCCTGCAGATTATGGGATATCCATGCAGATGTCTATAAGGATGGTCTGATTACCGTAAAACACGATGAATTGTCTGTGAAAAGGGGTGAGCAACGCATCACGTTTAATCATCCTTATAAGCTGTCAGAAGACTTTATTACAAAAGTAATATCGGATATTTATTATAGGGAAAAAGGGTTGTTTAAGAGAAAGGGAACTTTCAGGGTCTTTCAGGACGAAGAGATAAAGAAATTAGTTCCCCTGATTGTGCAGGCACTTTCAGTCGCCACGCCGACGCAAGTAATTGACGTCACATCGTATTCTTATCGAATGATTTTATCCGACAAAAAGAATTATTGTATCTTATTCGTTGCAGATCATTGTTTAAATATTGTCTTTGGCCGTGTCCACATGTTCCAGACGTATAATGACATTATGTCAGAGAAAAAAAGGTATCTGGTGACGAGGGAAAATCCGGCAAAAAAGAGGTACAGCAGTTTCTGGAAATTGATTCCTTCCGCAGGACAGCAGCTTGAACCAGGCCACGAGAATTGGCTAGTTATAGATTTACCCAAATAAAATGTTTAAAGTTGTAACGAATCCGGATGACCTGATCAAGGTCTTCATAGTGCGTGGTATCGTGTTCGTAGAAGAACAGGGCGTTTCGTATAATATTGAACACGATGAACATGACTTCTCAGCAACACATATCCTGGGAGAAATGGACGGAGAACCCTTCGCTGCAGGCCGCATACGCGCCGTTGATGAGTATGCAAAACTGGAGCGGGTGGCGATACGGAAGCAGTATCGTGGAAAAGGTCTTGGCCACAAATTAACGGAGTTTATGCTCTCCGTTGCACAGGAGCAAGGATTTCGGAAATTTAAAGTCCATGCCCAAGCGTACCTGAAAGACTTTTACCAAAAGCACGGATTTGAGGTTGTTGGAGATATGTTTAAAGAGGCAGGCATTGACCACTATTTGATGGTTCGCGATGAACCATAAAATAAATAGAAATTACCTCTCTTCGTATGTCTTGCAATCCGTATTCTAAATTAACTCAACCTGTAAATTTAATAATGCCCTTGACGTAAAACAGTGAGTTTGCTACCTTAACTCGTTAATTGCAGTAGTTGACAATGATCAAAATTCTATAACTTGACGTGTGCATGTTAATAGAAGAGAATATCTTTAAAAATATGCATTTCCTATGCTTTACACAGGCAGCATAAATGAAGGCTTAATTAACAAAAAATTTCTAGGCAACACGATTGCCATCATTGATATGAAGTCAAATATAAAAATTTGCTGCTGCTGAATGTCCCTATATAGATAACAGCGTTTCGTAAAATTTCTATTACTAACCTGTGATTTGTTTTCATTAAAAAGGAGTGCCTATATGAAACAGTCTCATCAAAGCGCTTCCCGAGAAATAGTTGCACTTAAAGTACGTCAGTGGCTAAAAGAATGGGATAAAGTAACTTTTGATGTAAAGGAACACAGAGGCCGTCCTGCCCCCCATTTTTATATCTTTACTTTACCTGCATCTGATTTAAAAGCACTTTCTGGTATTCAACGTAGGACTACGGCAGGTGGTTTACTGCGTTCCAAAGACTTAGGTATTCAGCGTAGGCATGACGAAAGTCGTTCTAAAGAAATTACTGAATTCATACATTATGGCTATCCTTGGTCAGACCTTAGCGAATCAAAGCGGAAATCGGGTCAGTATGATGATCTACTGAAACCAGGTTGGCTTCCTACGTCTATCGTTGTTAATATTTTGAAACCCAGTGATATGAGGCATGGGCAAAGGGTATCGGAGAAAGATATCATTACTATCGATGATTCAAATGAATCAATTACAACTATTAGACTTCCCCAAAAATTTACAGGTCCTAACTGGAAACCGAGTCCATTACATCCTATTGAAGTGATAGATGGCCAACATAGATTATGGGCATTTGAAGGACAGACTTTGAATGATAATTTTGAATTACCTGTTGTTGCTTTTCATGGTCTTGATATTAGCTGGCAAGCCTACCTTTTCTGGACGATAAATATTAAACCTAAACGTATTAATGCGAGCCTTGCATTTGATATGTACCCTTTGCTTCGCACAGAAGATTGGTTTGAAAAGTTTGAAGGTCACTCCATTTATCGTGAAACACGAGCTCAAGAACTTGTAGAAACACTCTGGTCGCACCCAGAAAGCCCATGGTATCAACGGATTAATATGCTGGGTGAGTCTGGATTAAAGCAACCTATGGTGAGTCAAGCCGCATGGATAAGATCGCTTCTGGCAACCTATATAAAGGCATGGGAAAGTAAACGAGTGAAAATAGGCGGGCTGTTTGGTGCAAAACTCGGAAGTAACCAAGAAGTTTTGCCCTGGAGTCGAGCTCAGCAGGCGGCTTTCCTTATCCTCACAGGACAGAAAATAAGGGATGCTGTCGAGAAATGCAATGAACCATGGGTCAAAGAACTTCGTAAAAAAGCAAACCAAGAAAATCTTGAGCAAGTTGAAGACCTTGCGTTTGCTGGCTCTTATACATTACTCAACACAGATCAGGGTATCAGAGCGATTTTATATATAACAAATGATTTATGTTATGTTTGTGCTGAAAAACTTAAATTGGAGAATTGGGTTATCGATTTGGATGCTGGAGCAACAGATGAGGTTGCTGTGCGTGAAGCACTTAAATCAGGGAAAAAGCAAGACATGACTAAGTGGCTTGAAGATATTGCTAATGGTCTTGCAACATATGATTGGAGAACATCTGCGGCTCCTGACCTAAAAGACGAAGAACGGACTCTTAAGGCAGCATTTCGAGGAAGTGGTGGTTATAAAGAATTGCGATTACAATTGTTACGACACCTTGAAAGTCAAAAGGGGGATATTGGTAATTGTTCAAGGGATGTTTTAGCTTGTTTAGGATATACATAAGGATGTCAATACGGCAAAAGCCAAAACTCAGCATCAATCAGAAAAATATTTTGCGAAAAGCTTCTAGAAATGCAATCGAAGATGCATTTGAAAGTCTAAAACCTCATTTTTGTCGTAACAGGTGGATTGGTAAGAATAATCGATATCGTAATAGTTGTATAGATGCATTAGATGCAGATACTAAACCGGGATGCTCTGTTAAACATACTGATTTGACACAATACGTTGCTGCATCTGCTCCACTCCATTGTGCCGATGGTTGGGGCTTTCTTGGTAGAGCACTTAATTGTCATTCTCAAGGGAATAGGGATGCAGCGAGACATTTAGCATATTACGCTGAATTGCGGGCAGCTATGTCTCTTTTGGCTACCGAAGGAATTGGTATTTTTAATCGACGACACTTTGCTATAGAGAATTATGGTAATTGTCAACCTTGTCAGCCTGCAGGGAAGAATACACATGGAACTCACGATATGGCTTGGTTGATTCTTAAGCATTGGGCAGTTCGAAAAAGTTCCGCAGAATTACTCGTTAAGATAATTCAACCAGGTGGAATACCATTACAAGATTGGTTACAAGAACTATATATAGGGATTTCATTTGGGTCAATAGGAAATAAATGGCTTAAAACTTGGGGACTTGATCTTCAACGTTTAACAGAAGATAGGAATGCGAGAAACGAAGCAAGTTACAGACCAACTCAGATGAATTATGTAACACCCTTAGATGTGATATCTTCTTCGGATTTCATTTACAATTTATGGAGTATAAATGAACCAACTAATGCTCCCTTCGAAATTTTAGATCGATATTTACTGCGTTTGATTTTGGAAGAAGGTTTTAAAGCACGTACCGGAAAAAGTGTGAAAGATAATCCAACCGATTTTGAGAAAGTAATTTCATTGATGTTGAGTCGATTAGGAATTCGCGATACCATAAAATTATGGAAAGATTTTCTAATGCGTAAGACCAATTCAGAGGATCCAATCGTAATCACTGAGGCGCAAAAAAAGGCAAAGATTGACGATCCCAAACATCATTTACAAGTCGTTTCACGAGCCACATTGTTACTTAGAATTGCGACAGGAGCCTGCTCACAACTTATTAAAAAAGCTGGCTTTGGAAATAACGATTTGAAATTTTGGTGGAACCCTCTTGGTGAAGATCGTGGCCTTTGGGAACCTGGAAATGAACCAGATAATTTAAAAGATTTGTGGGCAGATATTGAAATGGCCGTAAACGAAATTCAAGAATGGAAAAATGATAATAAAACGAATGCATCCTATTCTCACTGGCAACGCGAGTGTTCTCTAGCAATTTCCGTCTTGAGTAGTTGCGAGCGGATTGCGCTTTGGGGCCTTGACCTATGAAATATATGGGTTCAAAACGTTCCATGCTTCAGAATGGACTTGGCGAGTTGATTTGTCAAGAGGCCAAATATGTTCGAAGAATTGTCGATTTGTTCTGTGGTGCAGGCTCAGTAGCATGGTTTACCGCAGAAAAAACTCCACGACCTGTTCTTGCAGTAGATTTGCAAACCTTTTCTGCTATATTGGCGCGTGCAGTTATTGGAAGAAATTTTCCACTGGATTCTAATCAACTTATAAAGAAATGGCTTAATAAAGTTAAAAATATACGATGTGCAGCGCATCTTTGGAGAGAAGCAGTTCTGTTAGAAAAAAGTGCGAAAAAACTTGTATTAGAAGCAAGAGCGCTTTGTAAAGAATTATCAAGGATTGGGCCTATTTGGAATGCTTACGGAGGGCATTATTTTAGTCCTACACAGGCATTGACTTTTGATTATATGCTTAAATATCTTCCCACAAACGAACCTGAAAGATCGGTATGTATTGCTGCTACAATATTTACTGCTAGTAAGTGTGCGGCTGCCCCAGGCCACACAGCACAGCCATTTCAGCCAACCCCAAGAGCAGAGATATTTATACTCGAAGCTTGGGAAAGGGATCCCCTATTAATTTGCAAAAAAGCTTTACATGAAATTTGTCCAAGGCATGCAATAGTTCCTGGTAAAGCTTTTGTTTCAGATGCTATTGATTTTGTGAAAAATTTGAAATCGGAAGATTTAGTTTTTATTGACCCTCCATATTCAGGTGTGCAATATAGCCGTTTTTATCATGTTTTTGAAACTATAGCACAAGGCCAATGTAATTCTGTAATAGGAGTTGGCCGATACCCGCCAATTGAAGATAGGCCACAATCTTATTTTAGTAATAAAAGCCAGTCAAAACTTGCTTTGGAAAAATTGATTTCTTCTTTAGCAAATATAGGAGTAACTGTTATCTTTACATTTCCATCTGGAGAATGTAGTAATGGTCTTTCTGGTAAGATCGTTATAGAGACAGCTCAAATGTGGTTTAATGTAGGAAAAAAAATTGTCAAAGGGCGATTCAGCACATTGGGCGGTAACAATATTCGCCGTACGGCGCGGAAGTCATCGGAAGAGTTACTCTTGCTAATGTACCCAAAAAAGAGGCATTAATAAGAAAGAATTTAGAGAAAAATCTTCCTTGTATAAATCCATTCCTAGATTTCCAAGTATTTATTATAAGAAACTACTTCAAAGCGAGTTCACGGACGTGCAAAATCTCTTTGTGGTTTATTGGCCGAATGTCTTTTTGCGTTAACGTCAACAGAGCGATTGTTTCGCCTCCTGCCGTATAATTTTTTCAGGTGGTATTTAGAGAAATGAAGAAGGTATGATCAGATACGCTCCAAACCCAAGCTTTAGCCTGGGATTTAAACTTACATCAGATTATCTTTTAGTATATTGCCTACCTTGAAATATTATGCAGATAGAGTGGTAACCTCAACTAAATGATGTTTCCTGCGTGCATTCTCCACAATTTTTTCCAACTTTTCTGCAATAACATCTCCGATCCAATCTGCGCCGCACTGAGAACATACTGTTGCAGGCACTTCTCTTACCACGACTACCCCAAATCCTAAGTCTGCGGTAAACGTGGTCTTCCCTTCTTTTTTCGTCCCTCCACAAAGAGGACAAGTATCAGGGAATTTATTCATTTTCATCGTTTTCTCCTTGTTTTATAATCCGATTCAAAATGTTCCAGATCGGGTTTACCATGCAAAAGCCGTGGATACCACGCAAGTGGAGCCGAAATGGTGCGCCTATCGTCAAGGTCAACTGTTATAGAATTGTCCGTGACGACGATGTTTTGTGCTCTGACAACTTGTATTTTAGTTTTTAAAGTATTCATTCCAACCTTTATCTTTTGTATTTATACAATAAGCGAGCTATCTTTTCAAGCAGGATAAGTTTGAATTATCGTGTTTTGCTTTACTTGACTCAACCTAATTTAATGTATGGGAGTTTCAAACAAAAGTTCCTCCCCCTTAATCCCCCTCGCGGAGGGGGACAACCTTCTGTCCCCCCGCTGGCGGGGGTGAAGGGGGTGGAATTTTGTTATAAAAACGTGTAATCGCAAACAAAGCTGCCGAAGCCCAGTTTACTTTCTATAATATTCCAATAAGCCGCAATCCCGTTAGCAGGACAAAGGACAGGAAGAGGAAGAATGCAGTGGCCTGGGCTGTTGCAAGAGGCTT
>VGXX01000136.1 GCA_016873155.1 Planctomycetota bacterium
TCTATAGATTTATTTTTGACAATGACTGGAATGTAGTAAATAAGGCGACAATACTTTCCGACAAAGGGATGCTCAGCATCGTCTCTGCACTTTCTGTAGGACCAAATGCACAAGGATTCATTATCCACTATGGACGGGGAAGCAGCGACGCCGGCGGCCCTCTTTCCCGGGCCTTTTACGATTCCGATTGGAACTTACTTTCTAATACCGAGGTCATGGACGGCACATGGACGCGACCCCACACCGTAATCGTTAACGATACCCTGTATGTTGGCTACGATGGTTCATCAACCGTCCATCTCTCAAGTTTTACCATAACCGATATTCCGACGCCTACGCCAACCGTTACAACATCAGCGACTCCTGTGCGCGAAGCTAGTTCGTTAGCAATATCTCCGACCACGCTGACACTGAACAGGAAGACAAGCGGAAACGTAACAGTAACGGTAACAGGCGATGGCAATTGCCCGGTGGAAGGCGAAACGATAACGGCAATGATCGGCGCATCCGGAAAGAAACGCATATCTGTGTCTCCGGCAAGCCAGACAACCAATGAAAACGGTCAGACTACATTTACCCTTACCGCAAAGAAGAAGACTGGCAAGGCAAAGGTCACATTCCAGGCAGCCAGTCAGAAGAAATCAATAATTGTGACGGTCAAAAAGTAATCTTTTTATAACGAAAATATCTTTTGACTTTCAGCATAACACTGCCGATTCTGTTTGACATCTGCTATGTCACAAAATACCATGTTGATAATTATAGAATAAAATGAATGTTGGGCATCAATTTGACCCTATGCCTGCATGGATTATAATCACCTTATGCAGATCACTGAGGAAAGTTTTCAAACATTTCTAAAGTGTGAAACCAAGTCCTACCTTAAAATCGCAGGTGCTGTTGGCCTTCAAAGTGAGTTTCGCGATTGGGAAAGATTTCTTGCCGAAGATTTTCAGCAGAAATGCAGCCAGCGCTTGATCTCTAATTTTCAGCAAGATGAACGCTTTGTCGGTACGATATCTTCACAAGAACTCGAAAATAAGAAGTATCGTATTGTGATTGATTGTATAGTTCAATCGCAACGAGTTCAATCACGTATACAAGCTTTAGAGCAATTGCCATCTCCGGGTAGGACAAAACACAACCATTACATTCCCATTCGGTTCATACCAAGAGAAAAAATTACCGCATTCGATAAGCTTTTGATAGCATTTGATGCTTTTGTCTTATTTACGGCTTCCGGGCGAATGCCGCAGTTCGGGAAAATCATACATGGTTCTGAACAGAAAACGATTAGAGTAAAACTGGACAGGTTAATGAAAGTAGCCGAGTCCATAATTACAAGAATTATTGCACAGCAAGCGGGTTCCACAGAACCTCCGCTAATTTTGAATAAGCATTGTGTCGAATGCGAATTTCAACTGCAATGCCGTCAATCAGCCATACAGAAGGATGAACTTACCCTTCTTTCCGGCATGACGGAAAAGGAAAGATGCAAGCTCCACAGTAAGGGGCTTTTCTCCATAACTCAACTCTCTTACACCTTCCGTCCAAGGAGAAGGCCAAAGCGCTCACTTTCCAAACCGAACAAATACTATCCAGCCTTAAGAGCACTTGCCATTCGGGAACAAAAGATACATATTGCCGGAAATCGCGAACTGGATATTGGTCAAACCCCTATTTACATTGATGTTGAGGGTACCCCTGACCGGGAGTCCTATTATCTGATAGGCCTGCGGATAAAGAGTGGTGAGTCATACGTTCAGCATTCCTTCTGGGCAAATGACATGTCTGAAGAAAAAGAGATTTGGGCTTCCTTTCTTCAAATCATATCAAAGGTTGAAAGCCCTCGATTGATTTATTACGGAAGCTACGAGGCATTATTCCTAAAGCATATGAAAGATCGTTACCCGGAAGCTATTGGGAATGCTACTCTTCTTGATCGGCTTATTGCTGAATCTGTAAATATCTTGTCAGTTATTTACGCACATATTTACTTCCCGACGTACACAAACGGTCTCAAAGACATAGGGCGATATTTAGGATTCCAATGGTCAGATACAAATGCGTCCGGGTCAAGCGCGCTCATCTGGAGATCAAAGTGGGAGGTTTACAAGGAAGCTGGCCTGAAACAAAAGCTTCTTACATACAATGCTGAGGACTGCGAGGTATTAGAAAGAGTTACTAACGCCGTAGCTCAATTGTGTCAAAGACAGACCGAGGTGGCAAAATCAAAAGAGAACGATATCGTCTATGCAGATACTTTAAGGTTAGAGAGTTCTTATCGCTTCGGCAAGAATGACTTTTCAGTGCCAGAATTAGAATATATCAACCAGGCCGCATATTGGCACTATCAACGTGACAGGATTTACGTGAGAACCAGTCAGAGGCTAAAGCGCATCCATAAAGAAAAGACCACTCGTGTCCATGCCAAGCCGCTTCCGATAAACAAGGTCATCGAATTTGATGGACGGCCATCGTTCTGCATCAAGTGCGAAGCAACAAAAATCTATAAATATGGTAGGATGATTAAGATTGTTTACGACCTCAAATTTGGTCGGGCTGGGATTAAGAGATGGATTGTAAAGTATTGTTTTAATCGTTATCTCTGTTGGAAATGTGGATATAGCTTTTACCTCCAGAAAAGACCGTGGACAAGAAGCAGATATGGTTCAGAATTGCGGTCATACCTCATTTATCAAATTATAGAATTGAGGCTACCTCAGCACGTTATTGCTCTGAGTCTAAATCAGCTGTTCGGTTTCGACTTGGGTGTTGGTGCTATTGCAAATCTAAAAATAAAATCCGCACAGCTTTACAAAGGCACCTACGAGGCAATTCTCACCAAAATAGGAGGTGGCAGCCTGCTACACGTTGATGAGAGCAAGATTAGCCTTGAGGGAAAAGACGGGTTTGTATGGGTATTCACAAATTTGGAAGAGGTGGTGTATTTCTACACTGACACACGAGATGGCGACGCCGTTCAATCATTGCTAAAAGACTTCAAGGGTGTTTTAGTGTCCGACTTTTATGCAGTATATGACGGAATTGACTGCCCACAACAAAAATGTCTGATTCATCTCATAAGGGACTTAAATGACGACCTATTAAAACAACCTTTTAATGAAGAACTAAAGGAACTAGTGCAACATTTTGCCGGATTGGTGAAGCCTATGGTTGAAACGGTTGATCGACACGGGCTGAAATCCCACTTTCTGCGAAAACACAAGGTCTTCGTCGAGCGATTCTACAAGAATCTTTCCAAGCACGCTTATAAGAGTGAAATAGCGGTCAAATACAAAAAGCGTTTTGATAAGAACCGAGATAAGCTTTTCACCTTCCTCGATTATGATGGCGTCCCGTGGAATAATAATAACGCGGAGCATGCTATTAAGGCCTTCGCCGCGCTTCGCAAGGTAATTGGAGGAACGAGCACGAACAAGGGGATCCGCGACTATCTTATTCTTCTTAGTATTTGCGAGACCTGCAAGTACAAGGGAGTTAGCTTCCTGGATTTTCTCCGTTCAAGGGAAAAGGACATCGATGAGTTCATTATGAAGAGCAAGGGAGTAAAGTGCAAACCACACCGAGGCGGGTGCTGAATATAGTGAATAATTGTCGGGCAATATTTACCATTACCGCAAGAAAAAAGTGAGAGACAAAAATATGTTTTTAATTTTTCCTCCTCTATTCTCCATTTCCCCGTCAAGCCTCAAATCTCTTCATTTTTTTATTAAATTCGTGTCAATCCGCGCTCATTCGTGGCTGAGTAGTTACATTTCCTTTCCACCCTCACTCATCATCTTTGCCCTGACTAGCCGTATCTCCTCGTAGGAATAGCCGTCTCCGAGTTTCTCCTTTACCGGACTCATCGCCTGCATCCCCAGTTCCTTTAATGCTTGCTTGATACGCACCTGTTTTTCCGGAGCAACAATACTGTCCACCGAAATATCCTCGCCATCCAGAATGAGTTTTTCCAGATGGGAGGAAATAGTGGATAATGCCAGCCCTCTCTTTTTCGCAATTTCATGCATCGGGAGACGTTGCTTGTAAAGTTCTAAGGTCGTTTGAACAGTAGAAGTCTTTGGCTGTTTTACAAGAGATTCAGGCCGTTTAAGGATGCGTGGTTTGGGTTCGATGTTGTGCTGTTTGCAGTAATTGACAATCTCGTGTAAAAACGCATCCCCATATCTCCTCAATTTCCGTTCCCCCATGCCGCTTATCATCAGCAAATCAGACACGTTTTGGGGATACTGTGTTGACATTTCTTTCAGGCTGGTATCATGAAAAATAACATACGGAGGCAATCCTTCACGATCAGCCATTGTTTTCCTCAACACCCTTAACTGCTCGAATAACGTGCGGTCGTAATCATCCCGAAAAACCTCAGCCTTAAAAATGTGTGGCGCTTCTTCGGGTTTTGTCAAAAAAACCTTTTCGTCGCGCAATAACACACCCCGGCTCTTTTCATTCAGCTTCACGACAGGATACTTATCACCATCCAGTTTCAAATACCCCAATTGAATTAACTCACGGACAAACGCCTGCCATTGCGACTTTGAATATTCTTTCCCAACGCCATACGTCTTGATCGTGTCATGCCGGTTCTGCATCACCTTCTGATTTTTTGAACCCAGCAGGACCTCTACAACGTAATTTATTCCAAACCGTTCACCCACCCGGTAAACGCACGACAGTATCTTCTGCGCGGCAATCGTTCCATCAAATCGCTCCTTCGGTTCCAAACACACATCGCAACTGCCGCAATTTGGCTCATTGAATTTCTCGCCAAAGTAAGCCAACAGCAACTTTCTCCGGCACACGTTACCTTCACAATAGCTCACCAACTCCCGCAATTGCTTATAGGCAATTTGCTTTTCATTTTCATCTTCCTTCTGGTCGATAAAATATTCTATCTTCATCTTGTCGCCGTAACTGAAGAACAATATACAGTCGCTTTTTAACCCATCCCTCCCCGCACGGCCTGTCTCCTGATAATACCCTTCAATACTTTTCGGCAAATCGTAATGGATCACATACCGCACGTTGGGTTTATCAATACCCATACCAAAGGCTATGGTAGCCACGATAATCTCGACGTCTTCACGGATAAATCTTTCTTGATTCTCCGTTCTGGCTTCAGCCGTAAGACCCGCATGGTACGGCAGGGCACGATATCCTTCTGTTTGTAAGCCCGAAGCAAGGCTTTCCACGGTTTTACGGCTCTGACAATAGATAATCCCGGAATCCTTTTTTCGGCCTTCCAGATATTGGAGTAGTTGATGATAGGGGTTATCTTTGGGTTTGATCTGATAATACAGGTTTTTCCTGTTAAAGCTTGCCTTGAAAACCTTACAGTCAGACAATTTTAACTGCGTAATAATATCTTCCTGAACGACGGGTGTGGCTGTAGCCGTTAAAGCCATGATAGGCACTTTGGGAAATCTCTCCTTCAACAGCTTCAACTGTCGATACTCAGGTCTGAAATCGTGTCCCCATTCGGAAATACAATGCGATTCATCGACAGCAAACAGAGAGACCTTTAATCCTTGTAAAAATAGCAAAAATTCCGGCATAACAAGCCTTTCGGGGGCGATATAGAGGATCTTCGTTTCTTTGTTTGACAGACTTCGTCTTCTTACCTCAATTTCGTTGTAACTCAACGAGCTGTTAATGAACGTCGCCGGAATGCCGTCCGCCAGCAATCCATCCACCTGATCCTTCATCAGTGCTATCAATGGGGAAATAACAACGGTCAGTCCATCCAAAAGGAGGGCAGGCAACTGGTAGCACAAGGATTTCCCGCCGCCCGTCGGCATAAGGACAAAGACGTCCCTCTGTCCCAGCGCTTCTTTGATAATCTCCTCCTGAAGCGGATAAAAACTTGTGTAACCGAAATATTTTTGTAATGTTTTATACATAACGCTGCGAAACCTCACACAAATCCCCCTTAACAAAGGGGGACGAAGGGGGTTGTAAAAAACTCGACAAAACTTGTCCTCTTGAAACTCGTCCTCGTAAAACTTGTCCTCGTGAAAACGGGGAACGGGAGATGGAGAAAAGAAGTTTTTACACAGTAAACATTCATGAGCCATAATAGCTCACAAAAGGGCATGAAATATATCACCCTCCTTTGATCCCTCCCATCAAGGGAGGGAAAGTTCCCTCGCCCCTTGTGGGAGAGGGTCTGGATGAGGGGTATTTTTGTGCCAATACTATACTAACCAAGAATAATAATGAATTCCATTTCCCAAATCAATCTTAAACACTTAAAATGGTTACTGTTCATCGCAGAGACGCAGCAATGGCCGCATAACAACCCTCAAATCCCCCTTTGTTAAGAGGGACTAAGGGGGTTGTAACTTTGCGACTTTGCAGTGCTGTAGATTATAACCTAAAAACAAAGAAACCATTTTGATATTTAGAAATTCTATGATAAACTTCCTAAAATATGATCAAAATAAATACGAATGCGCTAAGCATCCCTGAAGATATGGTACTCATCCCTGAAGGCCCATTTCTCATGGGGAGTACAAAAGAAGACATCGAGAGATTGTTAGACCTCGACCGCAACATTGAAGTCGAACGGTTAGAAAATGAAATGCCTCAGAGAGAGGTCTTCCTGAGCGCCTATTTCATTGACAAATACCCCGTTACCAATGCTCAATATAAAAAGTTCATCGAGTCGGGTGGCTACACACAAAAACCATTGTGGTCAGATGCGGGATGGCAATATATTTTAGATTCAGAACCCCTGGAAAGTAATGATCTGGACGCCATTTTCAAGGGAGAACCTGATTGTCCCGTTGTAAACGTCTCGTGGTACGAGGCCGAGGCATTTGCAAAATGGGCTGGAAAGAGGCTGCCCACCGAGGCGGAATGGGAAAAGGCCGCACGCGGTATCGATGGCAGGATATACCCGTGGGGCAACGAATTTGACAAAACGAGGTTGAATTGCGCCGAGAACAAGATTGAAAAGTCTACACCCGTTACAAAATATCCGCAAGGTCAGAGTGTCTACGGCTGTTTTGATATGGCAGGAAACGTGTGGGAATGGACGGCCGACTGGTACGATAGCCAATATTACCGCCATGCCCCGAATAAAGACCCGCAGGGGCCTAACGTGGCTGAGGAAAATCCTTACTTTGGCAGACCGGAAGAAGTAGGCATCTCCATTTACGAACTAAAACCCTCGCCAACAAGCAAGGCGCTGAGCGGCTGCAAGGTGCTGCGGGGCGGTTCGTGGAACGGTTCTGGCGTTGTCCACATCCGGTGCACGAATCGGGATTACGACGAACCCACATATAAAAACGACACCATCGGCTTCCGCTGCGCCAGATCGATTGGGCAGAGTTAAAGTGCAACTCACCGCAGAGGTCGCTAAGGACGCGGGGATTGTATGAATTAAAAAACGTTTGGAACCACAGATTACGCAGACAAAAGATGCAAACAATCTGCGTAATTCCTCCCCCTTATGTCCCCCTCTGGAGGGGGATATAAGGGGGAGGTCTGTGCAATCTGCAAAATCTGTGGTTTCTTTTGTTACCTACGCTGGTTCAGGCTTGCAGCCTGAACCGAAACAGTTCGGTTCAATCGAGGACGATTGAACCAGCAAAAGAACTGAACGGTTAAAATTAAATTAATTAAGGAGATACAATGAACATTCTTGTTTCTGGCTCGATTGCTTATGACAGGATTATGGACTTTCCGGGAAAATTTTCCGACCACATACTTCCCGATAAGATACACATGCTGAACGTGTGTTTTATGATAAACGGCTTAACGGAGAATTTTGGAGGCACAGCGGGCAATATCGCCTTTGCCCTTTCCCGGCTCGGTGAAAGCCCGACTATACTGGCCACGGCAGGACGCGACTTCGAACCCTATAGAAACTGGTTATCGAAGCACAACATTTCTACAAAACATATTAAGGTCATAGACGAAGAACTCACGGCGGGCGCATATATAACGACCGACCAGTCTGACAACCAGATAACGGCATTTAATCCGGGCGCTATGAAATTCAACTCTAACTTTGATTTCGATTCTGTAGCGCGCGAAAAGACCCTTGCTATCGTTGCGCCTGGGAATTTGGGTGACATGGTTAATTTTTCAAATACATACAAAAAGAAAGGTATTGACTATATCTTTGACCCCGGACAATCCCTCCCTGCCTGGAGCAAAGAGCTTTTGACAGAATTAATACACGGCTCAAAAATATTCATCTGCAACGACTATGAATTGCAGTTAACGCAGGAAAAGACCTCCTTGATGGTTGATGACATCCTGGGGATGACAGAGACACTGATCGTAACAAAGGGGGAATTCGGTTCTACGGTCATGCGTAAGGAAAACAAAAAAATCAATACTTTTGAGATACCTGTCGCCAAAGTAAATCAGGTAAGCGACCCCACCGGCGCCGGCGATGCATACAGGGCGGGATTAATCAAAGGGCTTGCGATATCAAGGAACGACATCGTCCATGCGGCAAAAATAGGCGCCGTTTGCGCCGCCTATTGCGTGGAGGTCTACGGCCCTCAAAATTTCCACTTTACCCCAGAGGCATTCAATAACCGCTTCGAGTCGGTTTTTGGGAAAAAGGCTTTTTAAGGAGACGACAAACCACAGAGGTCACTGAGAATGACTTTTGCTGGTTCAATCGTCCTCGATTGAACCGAAAAGTTTTGGTTCAGGCTTTAAGCCTGAACCAGCAGTAAAACACTACAAATTTTCATCGAGGCTGAGTGGAATGTTTAAAAATT
>VGXX01000137.1 GCA_016873155.1 Planctomycetota bacterium
AATGAAGAAACAGACGCGCATTAGGATCATGAGGATCTTGATAAAGATGATCGATTCTGCTCGTGTTAAAGGTGCTGGAGCGGCGGATAAGACCGTGGACTTCGTAACCCTTTGACAGAAGAAGTTCTGCTAGATAAGAACCATCCTGTCCTGTAATCCCTGTTATTAATGCCCTCTTCAAATGTTTATTCTAAAAATCTTTCAATGGCTTCAATAAAAGCGAAAAATTAATAGCCTTTCTTGATTTATTCCTAAAGCCTGATATCAACAATTTTAGTGGAAATGGGTATCTGTTTTATTTTACCAGCATCCAATTCTTTCGTTAACATAAGAAAATCGGGAGAATAGTTATTTATTTCCTCGGTTCCTATTACATGATAGCCAAATATCCTTATCTTAGTTTCGTCATCAACAATCGCAACAAGGTCCAATTCTTTGTCCTGGATAACAAGATAGGCTATCTCCATAAGATCTGTTACGCCATAAATGGCGATACGTTTTTTGTCATCAAATGAGATACTGCTAATCTTATCTTCAACATCTTTTCGAACGGCCTTGTAGAAATGAAAATTTCTATCGAAGAATTTATAGGCAATCTGTGTTTTTTCGGCAATCCCTTTGGGCGTTAAAATATATTGCATCCTTCGGGGGTTGGCGCCCAACATCTTTACCAATCCCCTCTTTGTGAGTTTTTTTAATGCAAAATTTATTGAGGCTACGTTGATGCCTAATTGCGAGGAAAGCTGGCGCTGCGATGTTTGCTCGCCGTTTTCAAGCGATTGGAGAATATTATATTGTGTGATTTCTTCCTGATTGGCCATTATATTATTTACAGAAATCTAATGTTGGGGCTGGTTTGAAACCTGCCCCTACGCATGCCTTATAAAGAAAAAGCACCGCCTAAGAGGTAGCCGGATTTAATTGAATTGATCTTAATTAAAGAGCTAGGAACAGCTTGAAGTGCAAGGTTATTAGGGACTATATCCCTCTCAGTTACATAGCTACTATTGATGTAACTTACACAATACAAATAACTTAATATTATTTTACCGATTGAATCTTAATCAAAACACACAACAGCAGGCAACGCTTTGTCTATTATTCTACTTGCAATCTCTGCAAACGCTGCGGCACATTGAACCGTTACTCTTTCTCAATCAATCGGTTCAATATCAGCTATGCAAACTTCCGCTGCTGTAGCCCTTTGTAATAGATCCACCGAAACAACAACCCGGTAGTTTGCCTTTCTCTTTAAAAGAATACCTTCTATTCCCATCAGAGGACCGGTCTTAACCCGTATTTTTGTGCCGCTTTGTAAATATTTGTAAGGGTCTAATTTAACGTTATTATTTACCAGTATTTTTATATCGCTTACCTGTTTCTCTGGAATAGGGGTGGGCGTAAAAGGGTCTGTACCAATTATTCTTACCACACCTCGCGTACTTATCACATCGAATACATTATCTAATGGTATATTTACAAACAGATAACCCGGAAAGAGAGGCATGTCAACAAATGCCCTCCTGTCTCTTCTGCGGCTTAATGTTTTGATAAGGGGAAGGAACGAATCAATGCATTTTTCCTTTAGAAACGAATCAACCTGCTTTTCATGGCGAGATCTCGTGTGTACGGCAAACCAGTACGGAACGTTTCTATCCATCTTCCTTTTCTTTATATAATTCCTCCCGCAGCTTTGTTGGCTGCGGGAGGAACGGGGTCTCTCAATTGGGAGATGTGAGAGATCGTTGTTTACTATAACAAACGTTTAATTTTCTAAACGTTTAATATATAAAACATTTTTTCTGAAAAATGTCAACATAAAAACTAAAATTATTTTACTTTTTTGCATTAAGTTCTTCGAGGGTTTCTTGGGCAAGTTCACGGACGGAACCGTCTTCGTCGTTGAGGGCATTTTTAATAAACTCGATGGCAACCTCTCCACCTACCTCGCCAAGGGCTTCTACTGCGCTTTCACGCACCCAGGGGTCGCGGTCTTTAAGCGCTTGAGAAATCGGTTCGGCAACGCTTTTATCGCCAATCTCCAGCAAGGCATCAATAGAGCTTAATCGCACATCTTCGCTCGGGTCATTTACCAGCGCTTTTGCAATGGTTTCGATTGCCTTTTTGTCCTTGCTTTCTCCTAAGGCGATAATTGCATCTTCTCTCTTGCCCGCATCTTCGTTCTCCAGGGCGTCTTTCACGAGAGTTTCAAAAGGTGGCTTTTCTTTCTTTCCTTTGCCTTTTTTTACAGCTGGCTGGACAGGCTTTTGGGGATGTTTCTTGGGAGGTTCCCCCTTGGTTTTCGTAAATATTTCTTTTGATTTACTGGCGCTAATGATGGACAGCTTTCCTTCTTTTATTTCGTGGGGTGCATAAAGAAAGGCATAATTCTTGTCTTTAAGAATCCTGCGAACTCCTTCTCTGACGGGCACATTTTGAAACTCCGTCGTAACGGTCGTATCGATTGCATCGTTAAGCCAGATTCTGGCCCCGCTCTGCTCCATGATTTCTTTTAAGACCTTTTCCAATGGTGAGTTTTTTAACTTTACTGATAATTGTCCGCTACTGAACTTGATGTCAAAGACTTCTTCAACTGGTGGTGTATCTGCAAAAAGTCCCTGATGGGTATTAATTATAAAAATGTGTAAAGATGCTACTGCTGTAAGCAAACTAATCTGCGCATACTTTTTAATTGTATTGTAAAAAGCAGTCATAACTAATCACTTTATTTAATCAATTTTTGCAAAATTTACAATTTACGAATTACAATTTTAGATTGAGAACCTCGAAAAGATAATGAATCGTAATATTCCAATTCGTCAGGAGTATATTTTTTTTCTGTCTTATAAGGGTTAAATTTCTTGATAGATTCTTTCAATAGAATGATAGCCCTTTTTGTATCATCGATCCTCGAACCAAAAAGATACACATCCCCATTGAAATCATTTAGCGCATACTTTAAGGCTTCCCTTTCAAGCGCATCTAACCTCATGTTCACCAAATTTCCTTTAAAACCCTAAATGTCTCAGTATCCCTTACACCTGCTGTTGCCCCTCTTAAATTCTATAAAAGCACTGTTTGCTTAATTTGCGACAGATTCAAATTCTATTTTTTCTATCCTTGACAAAGCTTTAGGACGAATATTTTTGATCCGTATATATACCACCCGCCCTCCGTCCTCTTCTATGTTTTTTCCCAATTGAAGATTAAATTTCTTTAACTCTTTGTCAAATTCAGGCAAAAGCACGATTTCTGCATCAATTGGGATATTTGTTTCAACTTCCGGATGTTCAAACAAATACCTACTGAACTCAGCGCTGAGCTCGATATTGCGCTCTACCATTTCTTTTTCTTTGTTCATCACTCCTCCTCCAGAAATCTCTTTTTGTAATATTCCCAATTAGATTTTAGATCATTTTCAGCAAAAGTTAATGCATTATTATAATCTTGATTAAATAAGGGCGTCTTCTTTATATCGCCTTTAATATTCATTAAATCCCTATGAACAAAACCATGAGCAGTATCATATCTGACAACAGGATACCATTTATCATCAATCTTTGTCTCGTATTGAACTCTAAAAAATACAACCTTTCCTCTCTCACGATATGCAGATGCCTATATCTATCAGAATGCCCAATCCTTATGATGTATTCTGCCTTTTGACCAGGCATTTTTACCAAATCTCCTTTAAAACCATAGCGCTGCAATGCCGCAACCAAAACCTCCCCTCCCTTAATCCCTCCCATCGTTCGACTGAGATCACGACGAAGTCAGGGGAGGGAAAGTCCCCTCGCCCCTTGTGGGAGAGGCTCCGGGTGAGGGGTATTTCACAGCAATACTTATTTATATCTGCCCTTTGTTAAAGAATCCTCAGGAGGGTTTGCCTTGAATAATATCAATCAACAACTTTTTCCCCTTTTCCATGACCTCCCTTGTTTTCCCTTCCAAATTTAACCTAAGCAACGGCTCGGTATTGGATTTCCTGACATTGAACCACCAATCATTGTATTCAACGGTAATACCATCCAGATGATCCACCTTTCCATTTGAGAATTTCCTGGCGATTTCTTCGATCTTCGCGTCTTTATCTTCTACTTCAAAATTAATCTCACCCGTTGAATAATATCTCTTGAGTGGCGACACTAAGTTCGAGAATGGAATGCGCTTGGCGCTCAAAATATCCAGAACCATAAGGAATGCAATCATTCCCGAATCCGAACAATAATTATCTCTAAAATAGTAATGCCCTGACAGTTCCCCGCCAAATGCTGCTTTTTTCTCCCGGAGCGTTGCTTTCATATAGGCATGACCGACACGTTCACGATAGGGTATTCCACCTGCGGCTTTTATTTCTTCAGGCACAATCCAGCTCGAACGGAGATCGTACAAAATCGTTGTCCCTTTTTCCCGTTCCAGAAGCTGCCTTGCAATCAGCGCCGTAACGATATCACAGCCAATTGCCCGTCCCGCCTCATCCACAAAGACACAGCGATCTGCATCTCCGTCAAAGGCAACCCCCAGGTGCGCCCTTGTTTCACGCACCTTGTTTTGTAAATCAACTATATTTTCAGCCTTTAGCGGATTGGCTTCATGGTTAGGAAAATTTCCATCCAGTTCAAAGTAAAGAGGGATGATTTCGATGGGAAGCCCTTCACATACGACAGGAACGACCTTCCCTGCCATACCATTCCCAGCATCTATTACCACACGAAGGTGCCTGAGGTTGCTGGCAAATTTCAAGACGTGCTTCTTATAATCGCTGAAGATATCGCTTTGGATAACCTTGCCAAGTTGCTCTCCGCGAGGCGGGTGATATTGTTTCGTTAGTTTTGCAATGCGGCCTATTCCCGTTTCAAAACTCAGCGGGATGGCTTGTTCTCTGCAAATTTTAAATCCGTTATATCCGGCAGGATTGTGAGAAGCCGTAACCATCACGCTTCCATCGTATTTGTAATGGCCCACAGCAAAATACGTCATCTCCGTTGCAACGACCCCGATATTTACAACATTCAGTCCGGCGGTGCATAAACCCTCAATCAATGCATTCGCAAGCGATTTGGAGGAAGGCCGCATATCCCTCCCCACGACTATATTTTTAACATTCGAATTTTCTTCCTTAAAGAACTGGGCTATTGATGCCCCGATCTTGCGCGCCGTCAGATCGTCAATCTCAGACGGATATTTCCCACGAATATCGTAACTCTTAAAAATATCCATAGAAAGTTTTGATTCAGGCTGCGAATGGTTAAAACTCTTTGGCTCTACCTTATCCAGACACACATTGCATTTAGGATAATTCACCCTCTGTCTGCCCCTGCATACGGAATCGCTAATTGTATAAGATTCACCTGGACAACGGTGCTGCCTCTCTTCTCGTTCCATTATTCGTTCTTTTTTCATAATTATTACTCCTCAAACAAGCAATTTTTTGCCAGCATCAAAAGCCTGTTGTAATAATTCCTGTTTTTTCCCTGCAACACCTTTCTCTTCAAGCCCGGCACATAATATGTCACCCATATATTGAGTATCCAATACATGGAAAAATGCCTTTATTGTTTTTACCGCACCGGTAAATAATCCTTCTCCCGTATCGCGGGCTGCAGTTGCAATAAAAAATCCTTTAGCAATCCTTCCATCATCCCTGATAGGTAAATGTAAGACATATTTCCGAGCCCAAAACGCCTGGCAACGGTCTATAAACGCCTTCAATTGTGCACTTACACCCATAAAATAAATAGGAGATGCGACAATGATACCGTCCGCATCGACGAGTTTTGGATACATTTTTTGCATATCATCGTCTATAACACAAACTCCTTTTTCCCAACACCCGCCGCAAGAGTTGCACGGCGCAATCTGAAAATCGCGGATAATGATCTTTTCGACAACGGCGCCATTTGACTCAGCGCCTTTTATGGCGCTGTTGAGGAGGATATCTGAGTTACCATCCCGGCGGGGACTACCAAAAATACCGACTAGCCTTAACATGGAATCTTTTCGATAAATATTTTTATACCTCTCTCATCTGTGGACTTCTTTTTGTAATAAATTTTTAAAATATATAAGGGTCTTGCGCAGCCCTTCTTCACGGGAAACCTTCGGTTCCCAGCCTAAAACTTTTTTTGCCTTAGAAATATCGGGTTGTCGAATCTTGGGATCATCCACAGGAAGTGGCTTAAATACGATCTTGCTTTTGCTGCCCGTAAGGGCGAGCATCTCTTGTGCTAACTGAAGGATGGTTATTTCTGCAGGATTCCCCATATTTACGGGTTCATGTTCGTCCGAAAGAAGCAGTCGATAAATACCGTCTACAAGATCAGAAACATAACAAAAACTCCTCGTCTGTGAGCCATTCCCAAATACGGTAATATCCTCACCATTCAGCGCCTGACACATAAAGTTAGGCAACGAACGACCGTCTTTTATCCGCATCCTTGGCCCGTAGGTATTGAATATTCTCACTATTCTCGTATCCACATGATGGTAGCGATGGTACGCCATTGTCATTGCCTCTGCAAATCGTTTTGCTTCATCATAAACACCCCTGGGACCGACCGGATTTACATGACCCCAATAATCTTCCCGCTGAGGATGGATTTGCGGGTCTCCGTATACCTCAGATGTGGAAGCTAAAAGGAATTTGGCCTTCTTCGACTTGGCCAACCCCAGACTATTCAAGGTACCCAGGGAACCTACCTTTAAGGTCTGTATCGGGAATTCCAAATAATCAAACGGACTGGCGGGTGACGCAAAATGCAATACACAATCAACGTTCCCATCAACATAGATGTAGTCACTCACGTTATGTTTTATAAAACGGAATTTGCCGTTCCCAATCAAATGGACGATATTATCTTCTTTTCCCGTTAACAGATTATCAATACAGATAACCTCATGACCTTTTTCTATTAAATAATCGCACAGGTGTGAACCAATAAATCCTGCCCCACCTGTAATTACCATTCTCATAAAGAAACATCCCTCCTCATACTGCAAATTGTACTACTACAAAGAACTTACGCTGAATTCTACAACATTTTCATTTATATTCAAGTGGTAAATCTTTAAGGCTTTTTCATGTGTTTTTGTGTTTTCTTGTTTCTTTTGATATGGTAGTATTTATAAGGCTTTCAGGTGTTTTTGATTCTTGTATCTTTTTATTGTTTATGGTTTGTTTTTATTTCAAGTACGACTCAGGTACGACATAAAATGGGGGGATACGGTGTGGACATCTTCTATGGATATTTATTATATATATCCCTCCGTATAGTTTTTTACTAAAAGGGTTTTTGGTCTTAGCCTTCCTCTTAAACTTGGCCTCATGAAAATGGGGACACGCTTATGGTTTTCTGGTGCAGGGGTAAAACGTTGATTTATAGTCAACGAAAAAAGAAAGTTGTCATTTCGAAGGAGCAGCGCGACTGAGAAATCTTAAGATTCCTCGCTTCGCTCGGAATGACAAGTACTCAATGTCAACTTATTTAATTCGTTTACTATAAATTACTTGTCATTATAACGCTAGATGTTATAATATCCTTAATGATTAAATCATTTGCCGATAAAGATACTGAGAAATTATACATAACGGGCAAGAGCAAAAGATTTGATATTGCTGTTTGTAAGACGGGCGTAAGGAAGCTGGATTATTTGAATTCGGCGCATAATTTAAACGATTTGAAAGCACCACCAGGCAATAAACTGGAGGCATTAAAGGGTAAATACAAAGGGAAGTATAGTATAAGGGTTAATGACCAGTACAGGGTTGTATTTAGATTTGGAGGATCGGACACTTACGAGGTTGAAATTACTGATTACCATTGAAAGGGGTTAAAACTATGACAGATTTAATGAGAAGACCAACACATCCGGGTGAGATATTGCAGAAGGAATTTTTAGAGCCTTTAGGAATAACTCAATCAGAGTTAGCAAAAGAACTCAATACGACATTCAGGACAATAAATCAAATAGTGAATGAGAAAAGGAATATCAGCCCTGAGATGGCTATAAAACTGGCGAGGTATTTTGGTACATCAGAAGAACTTTGGTTAAATCTCCAGAACCAGTATGACCTTTACAGGGTGAAAAAGAAAGACCTGCATTCTTTGAAAAGTATAAGACCTTTAAAAAGTAAAACCAAAGAGTTAAGTGTAAAGGGTTAATGCAAGGCTATAGAAAAGGAAATAACACAGAAAAACTAACTATAAGAGGGGTTAAGAAATGGCTACAAAAACACTGAAGAAGAAAACAGCAGGAAAAAAAGTAAGTGATATGACTGTTAACGAGCTTAAGAAACTTATAAAGGACACTGTCTTAGAGGTTATTGATCCTGACTATGGACTTGAGTTGAGACCAGATGTAGAAAAAGAGTTACAGGAATCAATTAAGTCGAAAGAAAGGATTCCGGTTGAAGATATAGCAAAAGAACTGGGATTGAAATGGTAATGTATAAACTTGATTTCAGCGGTCAAGGCAAAAAATGTCTTAAATTATTAGACAGGGAGACAGGACAAAGGATTTTTGACAAACTCAAATGGCTCATAGAGAATGTTGACAGTGTAGACATTTACAGCCTAAAGGTAAATATTCTGGGCTTTATAAGCTAAAGGTTGGGTCTTATCAGGTTGTCCGAGAATGTGGCCAATAAACAAAAACAAACAACAAAGAAATTGTGTGTAAAGTAAATGCGATCGATAAACAAGTCAAAAATTGTTTAAGATTTTTCCTTCCAAATCATAATTTTCTA
>VGXX01000138.1 GCA_016873155.1 Planctomycetota bacterium
TAACATGGAAAATATCAGGGTATAAAGGGCATATTTTACGCTTATAAAACAGAGTATGAAGACTGCGATCCCGATCACTGCAACCAGTACAAGGTTTGCCGACGTTCTGATTATGAACTTCCCCAAAACAAGGGTGAGGATGAAGATGAATACAAAGAGGATTACGACTCTAATGTCAATTTGTCCACTGGTTTTCTTGAACATAAAAATGGTGACTTTTTATATTTACTTTATGGATACGCCGAGCGACTACTATTAATTAGTGTCTGAACGGAAACGCATTCTTTTGTCATTTCGACTGAAAGGAGAAATCTGTAAACTCAATAATTTCAATAGACAAAAGATTTCTCGCTCCGCTCGAAATGACAGTTTTGCGAGTTTTCGTTCAGGCACTAATTACCTTCGCAGCATTTCTTTGTATTTATCCTTGTAGAAATCTTTCTTCTTCTCGAGATCATCTCTGGACATGTGTTTCATATAGTCTTCCTGAGTTTTATATTCATCTGGTGATTGTTTCTCTCCACGATCGCCTCCCCAACCCCCCAGGTTTTTCAGGGCTTGTCCTTTTAACTTTTCAATATCAATATTTTTGCCCAGTCCTTTAAGGGCTTCAGGACTAAATTTGCCCTCTGCAAATTCTGCCGTAGTCCGCTGTATGGCCTTTTCTATATTTTTTGAGACAACCCTTTCGATAAGGTTTGGAAGGCCTCCTGTTATATAGGTAAGTAAAAGGGCTACAACGAAACACATTCCCATAACGACCAATAATGTCGCAGTTGTCTTTTTAAACTTTCTCCAACGCCTATGGCTGTGATGGCGATGCCTTCTTTTTTCGTGACGTCCTCGCTCTCTCCATCTACGATCTTCTGCAGTTCTTCTTTCAACCTCATCCCATTTTGAACTTCCCAGGCCATTTCTTCTGTCACTAACCGTTCGTCGTTCTTCCTCCCTGCGCTCTTCCTCTGTTCTTTCTATCGGATCCCAATTTTTGTTTTCCTTGCCGCTATTATCCAGAGTATCCATTTAGCACCTCCTTTTGTCTTCCGTATGCAGTTAAAACGACGAAATGTTTTTGAAAAGAAACGTCCGTTATACTTTTACAATTCATCTTCATATCCTGAGAATTTCAAACTGCCACAATAACCCTGCAATCAAAGCAATTATGGATACTGCCAACAGGACGATTTTTACCCACCGGCCCCAGCGTTTTGTTTTTTCTCCCGGAAATTCTTCAACCTGCGGAACTTCCTTTTTCTTGAAAAACCCAACAGATACTTTTATTTTTTCAAGGTATTTTGTGAAGAATGATTTTACATCTTCAAATATTCTCTTGTACCATGCTACCTTTTCCTTCTCCCCTTTCCCCTTTTCTCCATAAGAATAATATCGATAATATCCATAATGCTGGTAATCTGCACTGACTTCGGGTCTAAGCCCATTCAACACTATCCCCAGGACGTTCGCCTTAACATGATCCATTTGCGTCTTTGCCCTTTTCAGGGCGCCACGCGCAATTCTGCCGACACGATACAATATTACAACGCCATCCACCTTTGTACCAAGGATTGTCGCATCAGTTGCCGGCAAAATGGGTGTGGTATCAAATATGACGACATCGTACGCAGCTTTTACCTGATTGATAAACTCTGTCATCCGCTGTGAGTTTATAATTTCCGAAGGGTTTGGCGGAATATTCCCGCTGGTAATAATATTAAGATTATCAAACCCGGGAGTAAGCATTATTTCTTCCATAGTCAGTTTTCCCATCATGAGATCCGTTACCGTTCTCACGGTTTCCTTCCATTCGTAATTACCCAGGATAATGTCGCTCAGCCCTGGTTCCCGTTCAATTCCAAAAAACTTGGAAACGACAGGTTTTCGCAAGTCAACATCGACCAATAGGGTCTTGCTTCCAATCTGAGCAAAGGCAATTGCCAGATTAACTCCCGACGTGGATTTACCTTCACCGGCAGTAGCGCTGGTGAAGAGTATTGTTTTTACCCCTTTTTCCAGGCATAAAAATTTAACACCGGTACGCAGGGTGCGAAAACTTTCTGCAAGGGTAGATTTGGGGGCAAAGTGCGTAATTAAACGAGTATACCGTTCCGGTATTGCGCCTCCCTCGCCCATGCCTTCCCTTGAGACCAGGGTTTCTTCAACCTCTTCCGGGCGTATAAAAGGAATTACTCCCAGTACCGGCACCCCTAAAAAACCCTCAACGTCTTCTATCGTGCCAATTGAGGTATCCATTGTTTCAAAGATGAAGGCTATCACAAGACCCAGAATCAGGCCTACTATCGTGCCAATTGCCGCCGTTCTCATGGTGGTGGGGGGATTTATCGGGGAACGAGGCAGAAGAGCGGGGCGTACGATGGAGACTTCCTCTATCTTCTCTGCATCGCTTATAAGAACCGCCTGGTGTCTTTCTTTAAGGCTGGTATAAAGATTTTTATTTGTATCCAATTCATGTTCAATTCGTTCAAGTTCGAATCCTAAACGGGGAAGTACGTTGAATTTATCCTTCATTTTCACAATCTGATCGGAAAGAAATTGTTCTCTTTCGACAAGCCTTTTTACCTGATCATTGAGGTGGTTTATCATATTTGAAGTTACTTTATCAATTTGAACATCCATCCTTTGAATTTCTGGATGATTGGTATTATAATCGAGTAACAACAAATCTCTTTGCGCATATAAATCCACTAGTTTATTATTTAAACTGGAAAAAATAGGACCGACCTTTTCCGCATAAAACCCTTCAACTGTCTCTTTTGACAGCATTTTCTGCTTCTTTAATTCATTAATTAAGGATTCAATCTCTGCCTTTTCTTGTTTTGCGTACGCGTATTCTTTCTCGGATTCGTTCAGCAAACGAAGCGTTTCGCCTGTCTCACTCTCGATAGTTATAAGCCTGTTCTTTTCTCTGAATACGCGAAGGTTTTCCTGGGCAACCTTGAGCTTTTCTTCAACCACCACAAGTTGATTTTCTATGTATTTTTTTGCCTCAATGATCCGTTTGTTTTTTTCCAACGTGTTTTGTTCTTTATACACTTCTGCTGTGGTATTGGCAAGTCGCTGGGCAAACTTCGGGTCACTGTCCACTACTTCTATATTAATAATATTGGTTAAGCCCTCTATTGAAGTGTCGACTTGATTCCTTATACCAAGTACACGATTGATATACTTGGCCTCCTTTCGGATTTCTTCTGGCGTCAGCTTTTCATCGATTAATCCCATCCTTTTTGCCACAAATTCCATGATGGGTATACTCTTGATAATTGCCGATTGGGTATCGAGGTTGCTGCTTTCCCCGTAGCTGAAGGCTTCGGCGTACAGACCGGCTGCAGTAGTACTTTGTTCTACCTTGACGCTTGATGCGGCTCTATAGAGTGGAATGGGTTTTTGCAGGGTGGCAAAGAAAAAACTAAAAAATCCCAGTGAAACGGCGGCAAAAATGACGATGAGTTTCCGTTTCCGAAGGACTCGCAGATAATCTCTTAAATTAAGTTCATACTGCGCCATCTTTATTACCTGCTCAAAAGGGTCTCTGATGTCACCCCTGTGCCACGTTCAGCCGCTCCACCGGTTGGACGCGCGCCCGTATCCAGTACACCAATTCCCCCTGTTGTGTAAAGATCTCTGTAAATAGCCGGATACGTAAATACACTGAGGATGGGTATTATCTGGTTAAAGGAGTTACTAAATTTTCCCATGAATGTTGTGGGTACGTAAATAACATCTCCATTTTGAAGTTTTACGTTCAGACTGAGGTCTGATTTGTCAATGAGTTTTTTAAGATCGATAGGAATCACTTCCGGGTTTCTTATATCACCGCGTACAATCCGTGACTTGCTCTTGGCTGCGGTCAATTTTACTCCCCCTGCCTTTGAGATCGCCTCCAGGACGGTAATATCTGTTTTTACCTCAAGGAGACCGGGAATACTTACTTCTCCCAGGACGTAAACTCTATTGGTTACCAGTTTCTCCTCTTTGAAGGTTGGAAGTTCAGGAACAACTACCCGATCTCCATTTTCGAGAATTATATCCATACCTTCGCCGCCCTGGGTCAGCATTTTGTATAGATTGATATAATAAATTTTCCCTCCCCTGGTTAATTCCACCCGACTAAGATCAGCCCTTGACGTATGCCCCCCGATGGATATTAAGGTATTCAGAAGCGTTGTTTTGCCTTTTAAAGGATATACACCCGGACCCGATTGCGGCAATCCTTCAATCCTGGCAATTTCTCCTAAAAGAAAAGCCTTTTTGCTGTGATACTCTTTTACAACCACAGTAATTCTTGGCCTTTTAACAAAGGCTTCCAATAGTTTTGCCATTTCCGCAGTCACTTCCCCCGTTGTTCGTCCAACGACTGGTATATTATCCAAAAATGAAAAAGATATTTTACCATTGGGCGGTACCCTGATATCTACAGCTTCCTGTCCGCCCGCCCGTAACATGGATATGGTAAGGAGGTCGCCGACTCCGATAATATACTCAGGGAACCCGCTTATCTCTTTGTAAACTTTGTTTTGTTCAAAGCTCGGTACCTTTTCAGGGGGTGTTTCTTCTATTGGTTTTTCTTCGGCAGGCTTTGGCAGCAATCCCAATAAGGTTGTCGGAACACCTTTAGTATCGACTGTTTTTTTTGACGTGGAGGAACATCCGACGAAAACAATCAACCATAAAACGGCGATTACTATCTTTCGCATCTTATCCACCTCGCTTACTCTAAGCTGTAAATTTATTGACACCGTGCGAAATTAACCGTATGCATGCCCGATTTCTGTATATAACTTATCAGAATAATTAAACTAAATATACCATAAATAGATTTGAAAAACCAAATATTTGTATCATTACTTTTACCTGAAAAATACTTCCGTCACTTTACCAAAGGAGTGATTCAGGGAAGCATTGTTATGGATTCAATGCTCATCCCTGTCAAACGTACAAACAAGGCATTGGTTTTCCCCTAAAGGTTGTCCTATGAGAAATGTTTCATTAATAGCGTCAGCGCATGACGCACATCTTATATTCTTTTGCAAAACAGGATTTCTCCCGTAGTATCCCAGGGCTTCTATTTCTGTACGAACTATCTCGCGTCTCCTCTCGAATCCATAACAAATCTCCAGAAATGTTTGGATATCGAAACGCCTTGCAACGACCATTAAAATGGAAACAGGCGCATCTGATTCTTTCGACTGTTTTGTGTCATCAATTCTTGCGTAAAGAACCACAGCATTTTTTTTGTTTTTTTTATCTACCTTGAATATCGTACGATTGAGCTTTTTTAATAACGTATGCTTGACATAGTTGGCATGAAGATACTCTCCGGCCTTTTGTTCTATAAAGGATGCAGTAAAATCATTGTTAAAATGCATCTTATAGAGGATATATTTTACATCCGGCATATCACCCTGGTTTATAGCAAATTCCCTGATTCTGAACCCCCGGCAATGTCCCTGTATATTTTTAAGCCTCTGAGATAAAACTTCATTGTTTAATAATTCTTTTATGTTGTCTTTTGATAAAAATGCAAGATGGTAGACATCTATACCATAAGTAAAATCTGCGGTAGTTTTATCTTCGACAAAATCCCTCAAATGTCCAGACATTGATGCATAATATGGCACAATCCCAGGCATTGCCAGCATGAGAGCACGTGCGATGGCAACTCCAATAAGGCGTTTCGGCGCTAAGCGCATTGCAGGTTCGATTTCTACAACCACCCGGAGTGTAAGGATGTTTCGCTTGCTATCGGCAATTTTACGGAGTTCTTCCAGAAGAAAGGGTTGAGAAATTTTGTGTTGTGTAATTTTTTTTACCTGTGTGGCCGTCGGACATGCCCCACAGCCAAGACATTGAGCTTCTACAGAGGGACGCCCCAGGCAATACTCACGCTCTGTATAACTAACAGAGCGTTCATATTCTTCCCATAAAAATTTCTTTGAAATACCCAAATCAATATCATCCCATGGAAAGACCTTATCTTTCCCCTTTGCGCGAAAATAAATCTCTTCAGACAGTCCCAATTCTGATAAATAGGCACGCCAGTTTTTGAGTGCCTGTTTGGGTACGCTATTGTAATACAGAAACCCGTCGCTAATCGATGAACGGATAAGGGCTGGAGTAAGGCGTCTATCACCCATAGTGAATAATTGCATCAGCCATGTTTCTTCATACGAAGAGCTTTCCCGGAATTCCATGCCGTTGAGTTTACAAATACGTTCTATTTCTTTTTTTAACTTCTTGTTGTCATCCATGGCTGTAATACAAGCATGGTATTGGAGTGGTGTATGCGGTGGATAATAGAGGGGTGTCAGACTAAAAATAATGCGTACCTTGCTGTCGGACATACTTTTCAGATCTGCCAGGCGCTTTACGAATCTTCCAAATTCCCCGAAGTCTTCCGCTTGTTCCAATCCCGTACCGATTAAAAAAACCTTGAGTTCCCGAATTCCCCTTTCAAACAGGAATTCACATGCCTTATAGATTTGCTCTTCGGTAAGATTCTTGTGCAGGTAACGTCGTAATCGTTCGCTGATGCCTTCCATTCCACAGCTTACCGTTGTTTTTCCAATTAACTGCTGGACTTCCGCAAGGAATCGATCTGTAGATAACAGATCAAACCGCTGGCTTTTCAGGCTGACGTTGGCCATTTCTTCATAAAAGGAAAAGATCATGGGATAGAGTTCCGCATGGGTATTAAAATTAAAACTCAGGAGGTTGATGGTATCGAGTCCCTGATGCGCTTTTGCTGATCTTAATGCATCTAAAAGTTTTGAGAGGGATCGTTCCCGATACGGTTTCCTCTCCCAGCTTTCGGCGCAAAAGGCACAGAAGCAGGGGCAACCGTTACTGATTTGCAAACTTCCGGTGCCCAGCCCTTCTTCTTCATACCATACAGGACCGGATTCCATAGTCCTTACCTGATCAAGATCGTATACAACTGCGCTTTTTACAGGAAATGACACGTATGGTTCTGTTGGTACAATTTCTGCTAAGTATTCCTCATCCAAAAGCAAATTTTTTACCCCCCCTTCCCCCCCTTCGCAAGGGGGGGATGCAGGGGGGGTAATTGATTGATGTACGTCCTTCATTTCTCCTTGCGAGGGGGGGGAAGGGGGGGTATTTTCCTCTCCTTGACCCTCATCAAAGACTGGCTTTTTCGTAAGACGGAGGTTCACGAGGGGTTCATCTTGTTGACTACTTGTTTTTTCTGCTGTTTCTGGATTTTGTACGACTACTTTATATTGGTGTTCGTATTTATCAGGCTCATAAAACCCGTCTACTTTTCCATGACAGTCATTTAAAATTTCTGCCTTTGTCAAACCAGCAGACTTCCCTTTTTTTACAACCTCCAGAAATTGTTTCATGGAAAATTCCCCTTCACCAATAAGCACAGCATCCACAAGGCCGTAGTTATCTCCAAATCCCTGCTCTTTTATCGGTCCGTGTAAAACTGAGGTTACTGCCGCATTAGCGCCGCCGAGCACAACGATGGGAATTTCCTGACGCATCATGCGTTCGTTTTTGAAGAGTGGAATGCCTGAAAAATGCAGGAGTTTCGGCAAGTTCAGCAACTCAAGCACAACGGAGTTGCTTATACCCATCACATCAAATGCGCACGGGGGTTCTTTCGTGGTTGTGCCTACCCAGAGGGGAATTTTGGAGGCAGTCATTATTTCCAGGTCTTTGGGCGGCGGCAGGAAGGCGAAATCGGTAAAAACCCCTTCAATTCCCTGGGCAATCTGAGCTACCAATCCGTGAGAGATGGATGCCAATACATCGCGGTATGTTGATAATCGGCAAATCAGGAACCGCACCTCTGCTTGTGTAAACAGGGACTGATCCAAGGTATTCGGCTCCCCCCCCTTTAACCACAGCCCATTCAGTGAGAGCGAATGGTAATTATTTTCGTACCACTGTTTGATTTCATGTGAGGATTTTACGCAATCGCAGGGTGTGATGTCGAACATGTTCACCTAACCCGAACGAGTCGGAAGAGATTATAAAGCTTATGAGTGTTCATTATCGTTTCAATAACAATATGTTATTTTATGGTACTACGCGATTCATTAATGATGGAGTTCGGGTTAGTAATCCGATAAAAATTATCTCTGAAGATACTACGACTTTTTCGAGAGAAGTCTCGAAAAAGGTGGCGCTGAAGCGCAGTTACACCTCTAATCTTACAAACAAATTACAGATATTGGAATTTTTAGTGTACGCCGGCTTTGACTGACGTATTATAATTGCAATATATATCGAAGAATATTAAAATATGGAGCATATATCAAGCATGAATTGGCAATTAAATATCCACCTTTCAGGAGTTTTCGCATGACGGTGGTTACGGTCAAAAAAAAGTATACCTATAAAGACTATCTCACTATGCCCGACGATAAGAGATATGAATTAATAGGAGGGGAGTTAATTATGATGACTCCATCACCCGTTCCTTATCATCAGTGGATATCAAAAAATATCGCGTATGAAATGGAAAGGTATATCAGAGAAAAGGGGCTAGGTGTGGTGTTTCACGCTCCGTGTGATGTCTATCTTGATGATGAAAACGTCGTTCAGCCAGACATACTTTTTATTTCTCGTGAAAGGACGCATATTATTGGCAAAAACAATATTCAGAGTGCGCCCGACCTTGCCATTGAAATACTTTCTG
>VGXX01000139.1 GCA_016873155.1 Planctomycetota bacterium
CGATAGAACAGAGTCCTGTTGTCATTATGATTACTAATACCGCTGGTAATATTGAATATGTCAATCCGAAATTTACACAGATTAGCGATTATACGAAAGAAGAAGTTGTAGGGAAAAACCCGTGCATTCTGAAATCGGGCGAGAAGCTGCCTGAGGAATATAAACGCCTGTGGGATACTATTACTTCCGGTGGAACGTGGCGGGGAGAATTCCATAACAGAAAAAAGTGCGGTGAATTATACTGGGAGTCTGCAACCATTTCTCCTGTCAGGAATACAGAGGGAGTCATCACCCATTTCATGGCAATAAAGGAAGACATTACGGAAATGAAACAGATGACGGACAGGCTGAAGGAGAATGAAGAGAAGTTCCGTTTATTATTTGAATCAAGCCAGGATGGCATAATCGCATACGATAATGATATTCGCTATATTTTGTGGAATAAGGCGATGGAACAAATATCAGGCGTGAAGCGGGAGGCGTTGTTAGGAAAATCACCCTTTGAGGTATTCCCGTTTTTGGAGGAAGTTGGCGAGGGAGAGGCTTTCAGGAATGCCATAAAAGGCAAACCAACCGTGAGGGGGGCAATGCCGTATAACGTTCCGCAAACAGGAAGACGTGGATTCTTTCAGAGCGCTCATTTTCCATTATTCGATGCAAATGGAAATATCGTTGGCGGGATGGCAATCATTCGGGATGTGACTGAACAAATGCAGAATGAACAGAGGGTAAAAGCCCAGCATGCAGTGACACAGATATTGGTTGAATCTTCTACAATCGAAGAAGCGTCTCTAAAAATCATCAAGGTTGTCTGTGAATGTCTGGCATGGGATGTTGGAGAACTGTGGCTGGCTGATAAGCAGAAAGGGGTATTGTGTCTTGCCAAATCCTGGCATTCTCCAACGATTGAGCTGCCGGAATTTGAGGCAATTACCCGCAAGACTACATTTGCGCCGGGTATAGGACTACCCGGTCGTGTCTGGCAGAGCGGCAAGCCTGTCTGGGTTGTCGATATTGCACAAGACGCTGGTTTTCCAAGGGCAGAAGCAGCGGTAAAAGAAGGACTGCGCGGCGCATTTTGTTTCCCGGTAGAAGGTAATAGAGAAGTCATTGGTGTTATAGACTTTCTGAGTTGTACGACAAGACAGCCGGACAATGACCTGCTCAACATGATGACTGCCATTGGCAGGCAAATTGGTTTATTTATTATACGTAAGCAGTCTGAAGAGCAAACAAAGATTCAATTACAGCGTATTTCAGCCTTGCATGAGGTTGACATAGCAATAACAGGCAGTTTTGATCTGCGCCTTTCACTGAATATATTCCTTGAAAAGGTTATTACACTGTTAAACGTAGATGCTGCAGATATATTAGTTCTTAACAAACACATGCAGGCGCTTGAATACATAACGAGCCGTGGCTTTTTATCAGACGCTGTTAAAACTCCTCTTGTATCACTCAGTGATGAAGTGCTTGGACGCGCCGTGAGTGAACGCCGTCTCATCAATATTCCGGATTTGCGTGAAGTGAAGGATACCTTTAATCGCGCCAGAATTCTGTCAGACGAGAGCTTTGTGTCGTATTACGCCGTGCCGATCGTAGCCAAAGGGTATGTGAACGGGGTACTTGAAATCGTTCACCGTATTCCGTTCCATCCGGATCAGGACTGGTTGAATTTTTTAGACATTCTTGCGACACAGGCTGCGGTTGTTATTAATGATGCGATGCTCTTTGATGAGTTGCGACACGCCAATGTAGAACTGATGACGGCGTATGACAGGACGATCGAGGGATGGTCACGCGCCCTCGATTTGCGCGACAAGGAGACCGAGGGACATTCCCGGCGTGTAACAGATATGACCGTGAAAGTGGCCGCAGCTATGGGCATCGGGAAAGAGGAACTCGCCGATATCCGTCGTGGGGCGTTGCTCCACGATATTGGCAAGATGGGCATACCTGACCGCATACTGCTCAAACCGGTACCCCTTACCGATAAGGAATGGGTGATCATGCGGAAACATCCTACTTACGCTTATGAACTGCTCTGGCCCATTATTAATTTGAGACCGGCGATAGATATCCCGTATTGCCACCACGAGAAATGGGACGGCACGGGCTACCCGCGCGGACTCAGAGGTGATCAGATCCCGCTGGCTGCGCGTATCTTTACCGTGGTGGATGTATGGGATGCCATGATATTTGACCGTCCGTACAGAAAGGGCTGGGCAAAAGAGAAAGCGCTTGAATATATACGTTCAAATGCAGGCATACACTTCGATCCGAAGGTGGCGGAAGTATTTTTAGGTATAAAGTGGTAAAGGCAATTCCGCTTATTTGATACTCAGGAATTTCAACCTTTAGTTCGTCCCCATCGATGGGGGAGGTCAGGTGGGGGTGGAGAAAAAAGATGATCACCCTCCCCTCACCCCTCCCATCAAGGGAGGGGAAAGAAGTCTCCGAATGCCTAATTTGAGCAGTTTTTATGGCATTCTTTAAGGCAGGATGAAGCGAAGCACACCCAACTTCCGTTATTGAAGAGCGACCTTCAGGCCACCTTTAATCCGACACACTTCTTTATTGCATTATTTACTTCTTTCAACAAGTCCTCAAGGTTGACAGGAACGATTTGCACCGCCTGCCCAAGGCTGATCGTCCTGGCCAGGGTGTTTCTGAGGATGGGGTTTTTCAATTGTTTGAATCCAAACCCGATCAAGATATCGAGGGTTTGCGGATATTGTTTGATAAGTTGATAGACGTTTGTGCTGGCAGTTGCAACGGTAATTTGCTCGGTCGACTCTTCTTCTACGTCAAGCTGCATCGTTTTCCAGGCATTGATAGCAAAACAGAACATGGCGGCGTACTCAATAAAACCGCTGATGCCCATAAAAGCATAAAATTGCGGATACAGATGCTCGGAAACCGGTTGTGCCACTACCCTGAACACACACCCAATGTTTATCAGCACAAATGTTGCGTTGAGCAGTTTCGTACTGCATAATTTTACGCCTTTACTCAAGGGGATCATCTTAGAGGCGCAGCCCAGTATCATCATGCTGATGAATCCGATAAAAATGGCATGCCGGTATGCGCCAAACAAGGCGTGAGATGTCTGTTCTCCCGACAGTGTTTCATAAATAGTAAAGCTCAGCAACGCGCTTTCTGAAACAAACAGCCATATAAGCGCTGCCCTGATATATTTTCTGAATCCCGTGGGTAAATTAGGGTTGTTCTTGACTGCCTTTTTACTGTCGAACAAATTTAAACTATAGATGAACAAAAATACCCCAATGGTCTCCAGAATCCCGGCTATTAAAAAAACTGCATTAAAAAAACCATAAAGATTATCCGTATATTCCCGGTAAAACCCGGATATCGTTCTTACTGCGATAGAGATATTAAGTATATAGAGAACATATGTGCTTATTTTTTTGTTTGGCTCCTGTATGCCCAGGAAAATCGGTAGTGTCTTCGTAAATATTCCAATAATGACCATGCAGGCAAACCCCATGATTTGTATATGCCGGATGGGATTCTTGAACACTTCAGGAATGGGGGTGTTTCCTACAATGGCGAAATGGAAGTAGAGGGCGACAAAGGCAATTGCCTGAAGTATAAACCAGAGGTAACTGGACAGGAGAAACCCCTCGTACACTTCATACTTCTCTTTCCCAGACGAGAAATAAGTCCTGCATGTAACATACATAAAAATGGCGATTGATGCGACCTGCAAAATGCTGCCTATTAGTACAGGAATTTTCAGGAAATAAAGGCCCGTGTAATATGCAATGGTCTTGAAAACAAAGGAGAGCAGCATTCCTAGTACCATTAAAAAGAAGGATTTGTATGCCAGAGGCGAACTGTAGAGCATGGAATTCCAGAATTTTGGCAGGGCAAAATAGGAAATCCCCATGATAAACAGCCCCACCCATCCATACACCTGCGTGTCGCCGTGTGTTTCTGTAAGTATCCAGGCTACTGAAGAAAGGGAATTCCTAAACGCCGTGTACGCCAGTAAGGATGCCCCATAGAGACACCCCGTTGAAAGCACTATGATAATAGCTGTTTTGACAAAGATTTCATACACATGTTCGGTTTGAGGCTTTGTAATTGCACCTTCAGCGGTTGTATCAACTTTTCCATTGATAAGTTTTTGCAGGTCGTCAATCAACTGGACAGGATTAATATTGTGCATCCTGGCGAAGAAGGAAAGGGGCTTATCGGGGAGGACGTTACTGCCGCACATGATGCCATAGGTCTCAAATATTCGGCGGGTGACAGGATATTTTTCAACAACCTCTTTGACGGTATTTTCTTGCTTTATCCTCTCCATAGATGAAATTCCCTGCGTTTCCTATAAGTTTTACAAAACATCGTGGATGAAAACATCTTGTAATTTATTCAATACAAAGTAATAATATGAAATAATTTCGATTTACTATATCAGACGTGCAAAATAGTGTCAACGACATTCTCTAAGAAGAAGCAGTCTGGAGGGGTAATTACTATTTGAATGCTAGAAAATTCTATAAGATAACACGGCTTCCCCTTTAGCAAGGATACAATCCCCATAGTCCCCCTTAACAAAGGGGGATAAAGGGGGTTGTAAGTAACTCTTATGAAGATTTGCTATAATCCAAAACTAAAAACCCTTTCCAGAGAACTCAGAAAAGACTGGATAGAAAAATTTGAGAAGAAAACACAACCCCCTGCTTCCCCCTTTATTAAGGGGGATTAACTCGATGTACCGAAATTTCAATCTTTAACAAACATGTTCTATTCTCTACTGACCCCTCACCGATTCCTCCTCCTGGGTTTTATTATTATTGTTGTAATAGGTTCTTTTCTTTTATCCCTCCCAATAGCTTCTACCAGTGGCAATTCACAATCTTTCATTGACGCCCTGTTTGTTGCGACATCTGCTGTCTCTACCACCGGATTGACAGTTGTGGATGTGGGCAGTTTTTACTCCCATTTTGGACAGATCATCATACTCGTGTTGATCCAGATTGGGGGACTGGGATACATGATTTTTGTCGTTACGATTGTGTTGCAACTCGGCGGCAAATTATCACTCGGCGGAAAGCTGGTACTGGAAGAATCCTTGAGTAGCCCTCCTTACGAAGAAGTCTCTCACTTTAGCAAAGTGATCATCTTTATTACCTTCTTATTCGAGTTTTTAGGAGCAACGGTTTTAAGCCTGTATTGGATGAGAGAATTCCCGGTAAAACATGCCATCTATCTCGGAATATTCCATTCCGTTTCTGCATTTTGTACAGCCGGTTTCAGCTTGTTTCCTGACAGCCTGAGCGCCTGTCGGGATAGTATTGTTATGAATGTGATAATCGGCATACTTTGTATAGGTGGAAGCGTTGGATTCTTTGTATTATACGATGTGTATAAATTCTTTTTTGGAAAAGCGCGTGAAGACGAAACACCCAGGAGGCTCCTTATTCATACAAAACTGGTATTAATCATGCTTCCGGCGCTTATAATTATAGGCGCATTGCTGATGTACGTTTCGGGATGGAATACTCCGTTACCTTCATTTAAAGATAGATTTTTAACGTCTACATTTCAGGCAATCTCGGCATCCACTACAACAGGTTTCAATACTCTGGATACGGGGACGGTGAAAACTCTGGGATTAGCCGCCATGATTATGTTGATGTATATTGGGGCTTCTCCGGGCGGCACAGGGGGTGGAGTCAAAACTACCACCTTTGGATTATTGATTTCGTCTATTATCTCTGTTATATCCATGAAGGATGAATTAATATTGTTTAACAGACGTATATCCCCCAGGACCAAAGACAAGGCATTTGCTATCTGCACTATTGCCGTACTCCTTATAACATTGGATGTACTTATTTTGTCCGTAACGGAAAAGGCATCTTTTATGGAAATCGTATTTGAAACTGTCTCTGCATTTGGGACAGTGGGGCTTTCTACCGGCGTAACGCCTGCGTTAAGCGTGACAGGCAAGATTGTCCTTGTTATTACCATGCTTATCGGCAGGGTAGGCCCTCTTGCTATAGGTTTTTCCATCCGTGGCAAATGTAAATTGGTGCCCATTAAATATCCGGAAGGGGGGATATTGGTTGGATGACACATTGCCAGGGACTGTCTAAAAAATATTTTGAACGTACCATATGTAGGGGCTGAAAATCTTCAGCCCCTACGTTTGGTTTTTATTTTGCTTATTTCAGGCTATTTTGCTATTTTTATACGTCTAAAAATGCAAGGAGCTCACATGAGACAATTTGCCGTAATTGGATTGGGAAGATTTGGCAGGAAGGTGGCGGAAACACTGGCTAAAAAAGGCGCCCCTGTAATTGCGATTGACAGTGACCCCGAATTAGTAAGCAAAGTAAGCGACCTTGTTACCAAGGCAGTTCAGATAGACAGCACCGATGAGCAGTCGCTTGCCGCCAGTGGTGTAAAGGACGTGGACGTGGCAGTGGTAAGCATGGGTGAGGATATCGAATCGAGTATCCTGACAACGGCGCTGCTCAAGAATCTGAATATTACAGAAATCGTTGCGCGGGCATGCACCCCGCTTCATGCCCAGATATTAAAGATGATAGGAGCTACCCGCGTCGTATATCCTGAAGAAGATATGGGCATTCGCGTAGCCAATAGTGTTCTTTCGCCAGGGGTGCTCGAATATATTGAACTAGGCGCTGATTATACCCTTGCGGAGATTGAGGCAAAAAGTGAAAGTATCGGCCGGACAATCAACGAACTTGATTTAAAGGCTAAGTATGGAATTAATGTCATAATTGTAAAAAGACGCATTTTTGAAGCAAGAGAAACGACGGGTGAAACCGTTGAAAAAGAAGTCAAGGTCTTGCCTACTTCAGACTATAAGATTCAGGAGGGAGACATCCTTGTTGTCGTGGGTAACAGCAAAGACGTTGAATCTTTTGAAAAACACATGAAGTAAAATAATTGTATAGGAATTTTCATTTTATTTGTGCGGATCACAAGACACATGCTACGCTATAATCCCCCTTAAAAAAGGGGGCAAAGGGGGTTGTAAAATACTGTAGTATGAAGATTCATTCTAGTCCAAAACTAAAATCGCTCTCCAGAAAACTCAGAAAAAAGAGTACATTATCTGAGGTTTTACTCTGGAATGTATTGAAAGGCAGGAAAATAAGAAGCTATCAATTCATGAGGCAAAAACCAATTTATAATTATATCGTTGATTTCTTTTGTAGTAAGTTAAAATTAGTGATTGAAATTGATGGTATAAGCCATAATGACAAGTCCAAGAGTGATCAAATTAGACAGCAGAAATTAGAGTCATTAGGTTTAACGATATTGCGATTTTATGAATGGAATGTCAGAAAAGATGTATTTGCTGTAGTACAAACTATCGAGAACTGGATTGAAAAATTTGAGAAAAAAAATACAACCCCTTGAATCCCCCTTTACTAAGGGGGATTAACTAATTTAATTTAATACATGCGAAGTATTGCACTGACAAATCAAAAGGGTGGCGTTGCCAAAACAACGACCACCGTAAATCTTGGAGCCTGTCTTGCTCAAATGGGCAAGAAGGTGCTCCTTGTTGATTTAGATCCCCAGGGGAATCTGAGCTCCTGGCTGGGTCTGGATATCCATAATCTCGAACGCTCCATGTACAATGTCTTTTTGGAAGAAGTTTATTTTGAAGAGATTTTGGCAAAGACATGCGTTGAGAATATGACCCTCGCCCCCTCGAATGTCGCATTGGCTGGAGTAGAAAGGATTTTAGCCCATGAAAAGGGACGAGACCTCATCCTGCGAAAGCGTATGTCTACCGTAGTAAACAAATACGATTACATTATGTTGGATTGCCCTCCTTCATTGGGGCTGATTACCATTAACGCATTAACCTTTGTTAAGGAGGTCTTCATTCCTTTGGAAACGAAGGTATTGGCATTAAATGGCCTTGTAACCCTGATGAATACCGTACAGGTGGTAAAAGAGAGGTTGAATCACAGCCTGGAAGTAACCGGTATTATTGCCTGCCGGTTCGATGGTCGGACAAATCTTAGTAACGAGGTATTTAACCAGATCAAAGAACGCTTTAAAGATAAGGTTTTTGATACGATTATCAAGGAAAATACACGTCTGGCAGAATGTCCTATTTCCGGAAAGCCGATTACCTTGTACGCCCCGGATAGTTCCGGCGCTATCGATTATACGAACCTGGCAAAAGAAGTGGTGCAGAGAGAAAAACTTTTACATTAGTCAAGATGACTGATTGTCAAGCATGATCATAAAAACAACGGATTGTAAGAGTTTGATTTTATTCACCCTGTACGCATGCCTTTCACTATGCTTCATTCCATCCTTGATCTTCGCTGAAGGGACAGGCACATCCTCGTTCTCAATTGAAGAGACGACCTATCAAACTGATGCCTCTTCAAGTAATAATGAGAAAAACACATCCGATGTGAACGCCAACGTGAAAAAAGGGCTGTCGACTGAAGCCGTATGGTT
>VGXX01000140.1 GCA_016873155.1 Planctomycetota bacterium
GGCGCTTATCGCAAAAACATTTTGCAGATTTATCGTTATAACTCGAATTAAGGGGAAATGTTATCACAACATCGCATATTTTTCAATAAAAGATTTTGTGTTGACACAACGTATCGTATTATAATAATGAATATTTTGAATTTATTTCGGATTTCGTGCTTCGGATTTCATCACTTCCGACACGTTCGGTTCAGGGAGGTATTTATATGTCAATTTCTCTTAAGGTAAAGGAAGGGATAGCCGCTTCTTCCTGGGTTGTAAAGATCTTTGAAGGCCGCCCTCAAACCGGTTCCGGCGACAAGGAAATGTATGACTTTCGGCTGGGAAACCCGAAGATAGAACCTCCTTTAGAATTTGCTGAAGAATTGAAGAAGGTCGCAAATAATCCCTTTCCGGAGATGCACGGCTACTCGGCTTTAGCTGGGCACATCCAGACACGGGAGGCAATAGCTACAACGCTGTCAAAAGAAAGAGGACTCCCTTTCACTGCGCAGCATGTAATTATGACCGCCGGCGGCGCCGGCGCACTCAATATTATTCTGAAGGCAATTTTGAATCCCGGCGATGAAGTCATTGTCTTGTCACCCCTCTATCTGGAATATCCCTATTACATTGATAACCACGGTGGAGTTTGTTCTGTGGTTGAAACAAATGCGGATTTTACATTAAATATTGATACTATTGCTGCGAAGATAACTCCCCGTACGAAGGCAATAATCATAAACTCTCCGAATAACCCGACCGGGACGATTTACTCCGAAGAAAGTTTAAAATCCGTTGCAAGGCTTCTCAATGAAAAGAATCGACAGTTTGGAAAAGATATTTTTTTGATTTATGATGCGGCGTATCAGGACATCATTTACGATGACAATAAGATTCCTGATATCTTTAACATCTATTCGAATACCATTTTTGCAGCTTCGTATTCCAAACCGCTTTCGATTCCTGGGGAAAGGATAGGCTATGCGGCAGTCCATCCTGCGATGAAAAATTCCGGGGAACTAATGGAGGCCTTGACCTTTGCAAATCGCGTTCTTGGGTATCTGAGCGCCCCTGTCCTCATGCAGCACGTCGTCGCAGGACTTCAGGGTGTTTGTGTTGACAGGGCGGAATATCAGGAAAGAAGGGATATGTTTTGCAATGCCCTACGGGATTTCGGTTATGCATTTATACGGCCCAAAGGGGCTTATTATATATTCCCGGAAACTCCGGGAGACGACCTCGTCTTTACTCAGGAACTGGCTAAAGAAGGAATACTGGTGCTTCCAGGGAAGAGTTTTGGCAGAAGTGGATACATCAGGATTGCCTTCTGTGTTAAGAAAGAAACCATTAAAAAATCTCTTCCGGGGTTTAAAAAGGTTAAAGATTTTTTCAAACGGAATGCAAAAGCAAAGTAGCTTGGCTGTAAGGAATTTCATCGCTGCTTTTTCGTATCCGGCGGGTTTAAATAGTTTACAAACCAGTCTTTTGCCAGTTGTGCCACCTTGTCCAACGCGCCAGGTTCCTCAAAGAGGTGGGTAGCGCCGGGAACGATAATCAACTTTTTGGGACAATTCAATTGTGCATACGCAGCCTCATTCAAGGGAATAACCGGTATGTCCTCGCCTCCTACAATAAGTAACGTAGGGGCAGTAACAAGGGCCAGGTATTCCATGGCAAGATCCGGACGTCCTCCACGAGAAACCACTGCGGCAATTTCCTGTGGCTCTTGCGCAGCAGCCTGAAGTGCGGCAGCGGCGCCTGTGCTTGCCCCAAAATACCCCATCGACAACCCCTGTGTTCCCGGCTGCCGGCGCAGCCAGTAAGCATTGGCTAAAAGACGTTCGGTCAGAAGGTCTATATCAAAAACCTTCCGGCGATCCTGGGCTTCAGAATCTTCAAGGAGGTCTACCAGTAACGTGGCGATACCTGCATCCTGGAGAATCCTGGCAACAAAGTTGTTTCTGGGACTAAAACGGCCGCTCCCACTGCCGTGCGCAAATACAACCACTCCCTTTGCATGGGGTGGCAACCCGAGAATACCGTAAAGACGCACACTGTCCGCAGGTATAACAACCTCCTCATTCTTTGTTACGCTCTTTGGTTTACTCACGATAGACACCTTCTCTTAAGAGTTTTTTATGTATCTACAGATTTCTGAGATGTGAACCGTGTCCAGTTACGCTGGAGTATCGCTATGGCATCTTCATCCTCCACCTGATCAAAGTTGCGATACCACTCACCTACAGCATTAAATGGAAATGGCATACCAAGACAAATCGTTTCGTCTGCAAAGGCGCTCACCATATCAACACTACTTCGGGCAGCGACCGGCACCGCTGCAATCAGCAGCGCAGGATTTCTCCTCCGCAAACCTTCCAGCGCCGCACGGAAGGTGTAGCCCGTCGCAATCCCATCGTCAATCACAATAACACTCTTTCCGGCAACATCCAGAGGAGGACGGTCGCCGCGATAGAGCCTCAAACGCCTCTCTACCTCTTTCTGCTGATACGCAATCTCTCCCTCCAGATATTCCAGTGAAATCCCGGCATCCCGAACCAGTTCTTCGTTGATGATAGAAATGTGGTCGCCGTTCACCACAGCGCCGATGCCCAGTTCAGGCTGAAAGGGAGCCCGTAACTTGCGGACAATAATTACATCCAGGGATGCAGACAGCGCTTCAGCAACCTCATCTGCCACCACAAGCCCCCCGCGGGGAATACCAAGCACCACGAGCGGCTGATTGAGATCTTTTCGTTTAGCCAGGACTTTTGCCAGCCGCCGGCCTGCATCACGTCTGTCTTCAAAAATCATATCATCCATCATACCCTCCGACTACGATTAAAATACACCTTCCCACTTTTATATGTCAATACAATAATTTCCAAACGACGTAACTTGTGAGATTCTCGTTGACAACAAAATGGATATGCGGTAAACTTTTTGAAGATATTTTAAGGATCAATTTCACGTCCTGTTATTCCTGCGAAAGTGGGAATTCAGGGCGTTTTTCTCGTTTGAACAGCAAGTAATCATGTTCCCCGCACATCGCTTTAGCGAGGATAAGAATCTCAGAAGTTGTTCCACAACCAGGATAGACGGCAGTAAGAAGTTACTACAGTATGTAGCCTTTGATACCATGCATAACACCACTCACAATAATACATGAGTTTAAACTATTACTTCCCTATATTTAATAAACTATGTTCGTTAAATTTCGTACAGATTTTTTTAATAAAAACCTGTTTCCATTCCTTATTGCCGCATCCCTCGCTGTACACGGGATTATCATCTTCCTGACTCCACAAGGATATCAGTTTCTCAGTTTTAAATCTCTTCGAGACAGCTTTATCCGTGAACCGAGTGACTATGCAGTTATGATGGAACTTGAGGATACTGATGCGCAAATAGAAGATACATCCTTAGATACGAAACAAGACCAGAATGAAGACGAGCTGAAAAAAGAAGCCGAAAAAAAGAAATATAAAATTTTTACCGATACTTCCGATAACACAGAAGACGAAAAGCCAGGCGTTGAAAGCGATAAGATCGGTGAAAAGGGTTCTGTAGCAAAGGACAATTTTCCTGACAGCGACCAACCGGTTAATAACGAACCCCATGCCGAAGGGCGCTCCAAAGCGCCGCTCATGGGCAAGGGAGGGAATCCCTTGCCCGGCGACGATAAGCAACCGCCGCAAGAACAGGAAACCACGGCACAGGCGTTTGTCGCTGAGGATAGTCCTTACGATAGAAATTCTCCGCCGCGATATGCGAACCTTCCCCAGGGGTTAGAAAAGCAGGAAGAGTTTGCGAAACAGCCTCAAATACCGCCTCCACAAACGGTATCTGAAGAACACAAGGAGAAAACAGGGGAGGCGGAGACAATAAAACAAGAAAAGACGATAAAAACAGAACCCACGACACAAGCGCCCAAAAGGGAACGACTCACCATCGGACGCGGCGTCGTGCAGGAAGAGGCGGCGGAAGCGCTGCCAGACAGTGAAGGGGTGTTGTTTCCCGATAAACAGGACGACACAAGCAATGAATCTGAGAAAAAAGAAGAATCATTGTCATCATTGCTTCAAGAAGAGGAAACTGAAAAAAAGGACGAGGTAAAATCCGAAAAACTTGCAGAAACAAAGGAAACAAAGGATACGGCAGCGCTTAAACCCGAAGAACCAGTACCTTCATCGGAAATGTCAGGTGTCGAACAGCAACGCAGACTTGAAAGGGGATTGGACGAGCAGGAAAGTCCGGCTGAGCTAAAGAAACCCCAGGTCTCCTTTAGTGTCAATGCAAAGCAAGAAGGAGCAAACAAAGATCCGGCGCTCTTTGAGGATACGATATCTAATGCTGCAATCCCGGGCGCCCCGTCTTTCAACGTACAAAAACATGAATATGCCTCTTATTTCAAGCATATTCGTGATAGAATATCGCTCTATTGGTTCCTTGGATACGGAACCCGCGCTGAGATAAAACTGGAAACGAAAGACGATAAACCGATCATTATAGAATTTAAAGTCTTGCCCGACGGTTCTATTGACGATGTAAAGATAGCGGATGACGCCGGGAATTTCCAACTGGCTTCGAGGCTTGTTTCCTCGATAGAAAAAGCAGCGCCGCTGAATCCTTTTCCGGTAAATATCAAGGAACCGTCAATTGATGTAAAATTTAATTTCTACTTTTTCTAAACAGGAGGGAGTAATACTTTGGAATGGCTCATAGGCGGTGGTCCTATCATGATACCACTATTAATTTGTTCTATTTTATCACTTGCGGTAATCATTGAAAGGGCAATAAATCTTCGCAGAGACAAGATATTAAAACCTGAAATCATACAGACCATAGAGGCAATCCGCAGTCAGGAAGACGTACCCTTTGCAATATCAAAATGCGAGGTAATATCAGGTCCGTTTTCAAACCTGTTGAGGCGTATCCTTACGAATAACCATCTTTCGCGGGAAGAAAAATTTATTGATATCCAGGCCGCCGGTCGGCAGGAAACGAAGGCGCTTGAAAAGAGGCTTCTGGTGCTGGAAGTCATTACCGCAGTAGCTCCCTTATTAGGATTACTGGGGACGGTATTGGGACTGGAAGATATCTTTGGAATTATATCAGAACTGGGTCTGGGGCAGGCCAAGGCCTTTTCCGGCGGGCTTGCAGAAGCAATTAGAACCACGGTGTTTGGGCTCTTTATTGCAATTCCAAGTTTGGTTGCGTTTAGCTATTTTGACAAAAAGGTGGATACCTTCGTTCTTGAAATGGAAGAATACTCCATGCACATTTTGAATAAACTTTATCCAGCTAAAGGATTTGATAAAAAGCAGTAATTACCCACGAAACACGCCAAGAGACCCGAAAGTTAAATTTCGCTCTTTTCGCGTCTTTTTGTGGGCAACTTTGAAATTTCTTGAAAATGAGCATTAAATAAGACTATGCGATTCCGAGAAAAACGTATTACAAAATCCATCATCAACCTCACCCCGATGGTGGACATGCTGTTCCTGATACTCCTGTTTTTTCTGGTTACCTCGAGTTTCATAGAGCAGCCAAACATCAAACTGGAACTCCCTTCCACTAAATATGCCTCCACCAGCAAGCTTGAGGAACGGGTCTTGACGATTTCCCAGGATGGCAAGCTCTTCTTTCAGAATAAACCCGTTGAAAGAAATGACCTTGTTTCGGTATTAAAGAACGCCTTTTCCAAACAGGACGACAAGACCCTCATTATGCGGGCGGACAAGAATGTGTCGTATGGTGTCATTATAGAAGTCATGGACGCCGCCAAAGGGGCGGGCCTAAAGCGGATTCTTGCCCCGACAGTCCTCGAACCGGAAAAAAAGCCACAACTTTTACAATAAACCCGCGCGTTTATAATCTTACAGATGAATGACCCGACCATAAACATTCAATCGCTTTTGAAAAATTTGTATCATGAGGATGCCGGGGAGGTGAGGCAATCCCTTGAAGAAATTGGCAGAGTGGGAAAAGGTAATCGCGAGGCCATGAAAGCGCTTCAGGAATTTTTGGGAAAGGAACAGCGAACGCATCTTCGTATCCTAGCCGCTCAAACCATTTCAAAAATAAAAGACATTACCCAATCTTCTCCAAAGGAATTTAAAAAACCCGGTATCTTTCAATGTCCCGGAGCGGAGAAGATAAAACGGGTAGAGATTATAGACGTAACGTGTCCGCATTGTCACAAGGAAGGCACGGCATCGGTAGCCGGTTTTGAAAATGACTTTGCCTGCGAGAGTTGCGGGAAAATGATAGAGCGTGATTTACCTGAAAGCTGCATTGAAAAGTGTCCCGTAGGAATGGAGTGCGTAGGGGAAGTGCGTTATCATAAATATTTGAATGGCAGAAAACTTCTTAAATAATAACTGGCTATGTAGCATTATGGAAGCAAGCCCCAATCAGGATAGAACATTATTTCTTCAGGAAACCGTTTCGGGGATGAGCCTGACGCAGGCCGATTTCTCTCACAGGCATTTTATCGGAAGTACGGTTCAGTCTTTCACGATGCGGGAAGGCCGCTGTCGCTATCTCCGTGCGCAGGATACACGTTTCCGGAAATTTTCCATTGACCATGTCCTGGGTGATCAGGGGTATTATCAGGACTGCACATGGTCAGGGTTGGAAGTTAGTAATTCTTTCCTTACGGGGAGCCATTTTTCCGGGTGCACGTTTGAGGCGACAAAAGGGACTCTCTGCTCGTTTGGTCTTTCTGCTTTTTCCGGCTGCAAACTCATGGAATCCAGGCTTAGCGAAGTTTCCTTTAGCGGCACGTTGTGGCAAAACTGCCGGTTTGAGCAGGAAGATTATTTTTTTGTCCGCTTCCCTTCTGCGGTCTTTCTCGAAACAAAGTTCGTGGGATGCCGTTTGCAAAAAGCAATTTTTCGGGCGGCAACCTTCATTCGTTGTTCTTTTGAGAAATGTACGCTCAACGAATCTGTATTTCATAAAGCCAGACTTATAGATACGCAGTGGATTGATACCGATATCAAACAAGCCGCAAATCTGGACATGATACGGTATGAGTAGTCGCAGCCGCTTGGCCAATATAAATAATTTCCTTCAAAGGTATGTTATACACGCTGGTACGCCGGTTATCGCAACATGCTAGATAATCTGATATTGAAACGCTTTACCGTAGGAAGCTTCCCGATTAACGGTTATTTGGTGGCCGACCCCATGACCAGAATCGGGGTATTTATTGATCCGGGTGGTTTTAACTCAGAGATTGAAGCATTTATGAAAGAACGGCAAATTATCCTGAGGTATCTCTTCATTACGCATGGCCACTGGGACCATACCGAAGGACTGGCTGAGTTCAGCAGCCGCTATCAGGTACAGAGCTATGCAGGGGATGGGGAGGTCAGCGCCGCCAGCCACTCGCTGCGGGGTGGAGAGACTATTGAGGTTGGGTATCTGCGATTTCAGTCCCTTCCCACGCCGGGGCATACGCCGTGTGGTATTTCTTATTACGTGTCAGGCTGTGTGTTTACCGGTGACGCCCTTTTCTGTGGAACGGTTGGTGGCACAGGTTCGCTAAAAGATGCAAAATGCCAGATCAACCATATCCGTAAGCATATCTTTTCCTTGCCAGACGAGACCATGGTCTTCCCCGCCCATGGGCCCATGACTACTGTTGGTGTAGAAAAATATACCAATCCCTTTTTCAGATAAGCAAGGGAAGTTTTTACAGGGGAAGGCTATAAAAGGAAAATATGCCTGATTATACTTGAAAATCAAAATAATACGTGTTAGCTTTTGGGTCATAGAGTGGAAAAATAGTTTTCACAAACGATGTAAAATAATGTGATAATTGGGAAGTCTAATATAAAGTTAGCATGCTTTATGAACCTACTCTTGCGGCTGTTGTTAATCCCGGGACGCATTAAACACTGTTGGGAAAATCGGAACAGGTTGAGGATTACGGCGGATATCGTCTCTTCGCTAAAAAAGCAGTGCGAAGAAGCGGTAACACACGGATTAAAGAACCACGCGGTTATTTATAACGCTGGCCTTTTTGTCGTTCTTCTTGAACAGGACTTAAGTGCCTATAGCACTGCCCTCTACTACGCAAACTCAAAGTATCACCAACAGTTTGCTGCCCGCGGCATGGCTGTCGTGTTATACGAGGGCGCTGAAGACATTCCTACTGTGTTCGGAAAGAACTACCGCGAAGCCCTCCGCGATCTGCAGCTCGCGGATTCGTCGTGGGGCGGGGGGTCGCACCTTCATTATTCAATTATTAATTGCTTTTTAAAGCAACTCATTTCTATCAATATTTATGAAATCTGGAACTCAGAAAATCACGAATAATTGTAATTACTCATCGTATTTTTACCCGCTACCGCTAAGAGCAAACAAAATCAGGCAATTCACCTCGAAATAGCATCTTTAAAGCAAGGCTTGAACTTACCCCTTGTTTTCGACAGGTTGAGAGATAA
>VGXX01000141.1 GCA_016873155.1 Planctomycetota bacterium
GTCTATGGAAGTGGCCAATTCCTATTCGGAGCTCAATGACGCGCCGGAGCAGGATAAGCGATTTCGTGAACAGTTGGGAACGGAGGCCGATATTGTTGGCAAGGTTGATGAAGATTTCCTGACTGCCTTAAAATACGGTATGCCCCCGGCCGGTGGGCTTGGAATCGGTATAGACAGGCTTATTATGATTCTGACAAACAATGTATCCATCAGAGAAGTCATCCTCTTCCCGCTCCTCAAGCCAAAATAATTTTACTCATAATTCACCAGGGCACAAAGAACAAGTTATTCCGTTTAAGTCCCCCTTAAAAAAGGGGGATTCAGGGGGTTGTGTTTTTCCCGTGCTATTTTACAACCCCCATGCCCCCTTTTCTAAGGGGGATTCTCAATGCCATACATCGTATAACCCGCTTAAATAAAATGAAAATTCCTATACAATTAAATTTTGCGTTCTTTGCGCCTGGCGGTAAATCGACCTGTTATCAATAACTTAAAAAATGACTCAGTGTGATAAACCCATGTATGTAGCAATTTCTCTGGACATTGACCCTGATGCCAATAGCGCAGTCGAAGGACGGCATGATGCGCTTTCTTCTCCCATAGAACAGGGCGAGATACGGGTAGATGCCTGCAAAAAAGGGTTACAAAAAATATTTGACTTACTGGATATATATGACATAGACGCCACGTTATTCTATGAGGCGCGAACGGCACAAATGCTCATTGAAAGCGGAATAGACCTGCCAAAATTATCTGAAAGACATGAAATAGCCTGTCATTCTCTGAAACACGAGGATTTTTTGGGGAAGGTGTCCGGCATACCTAGGAATGAAAAATCCATCGATGCGTCCATTGGTAAGGCAAAGGAAATCCTTGCAAAAATTTTTGGTCGAGAAATTAAGGGATTTCGGGCACCCTATACCAGAATAAACCGCACGGTAGTGAAAGTTTTAGAACGGTTAGGGTTTCAATATGATTCATCCGAAACAGCGACTCTTGGCACTGGATGGGCAGGTAAACCTTATCCGCTGGAGGCGTTCGATTCGAGTCTCATGGAACTGGCATTGCCTTCCTTTCGCGATGCGAAGGGTAAGAAAATGTCATCTTATCTATGGGCTATTTTTGAAGGCCGAAGGGTTTTTGGGGAATATATTGATGCGGCTGCACAGGCAAGAGATATAGCCAAAGGCGGCCTTTTTGTTTTTTCAATACATCCATGGCATTTGTACGTGGACTGTAAGGGAAACCAATTCGGCAAGGATCAGGCAAGAAAGAATTTAGAAAATTTGGAATCTATATTTTCGCAATTGAAACAGGTACAAGGGATTCAAATACTCCGGCAGGATGAGTATCTGGAAGCCTGGCTTGGGAAAAAAGATTCAAACTAAATTACACACCCGCTTCGCATACTTCCCTTTTGGGAAGATCAGCAGTGACCCTCCGTCCGCGTAGCATCTCCAGGAAACCTTCTATCCTTGTGGAAAACTGCCCTGGCATATAGTTGTGGTCATCGACGCAATCCCCGTCGAGGCTCAGGAGCGGATATCCTATTTTGTTAAATTCTCTTTTCAGAGCCGGTACTGCGGCATTATTTCTTCTGCAACCCCAGGATGAGAATACAATCACAGCGTCTACCTTGTATTCCCTGGCAAGCATCTTGGTCACCTCAATGCGCCGTTCCAGCGGGCCGTTATAATGGCTGGTGATAAGTTTCTTTGCCAGGCTTTCGTAAGGTTTCTGCGGGTCGAGTTTATCCCAGTAAACGTAATTTGTTTCTTCAAAGACAATCTTTACCCCTTGCTCTTCCTCTAATTTCGTCAGAAAATCAATATTGAAATAGGGTTTTAGTTCCAGCCAGAGGATTTTGATCAGGTCTTTTGGAGGCGTTCTATTCGCCTTTTTGTTTTCTTCAATCTTCTCGCGTAGTTCGGCAGCGAGACTGGAGAAAAACTCCACGGACAATTCCGAGCCGATTAATAAATACGCCGGAAACATAAACCCAAGGGCTTTACTGCCTGGAAGGGGACAATATGGGTCTTTTCTTAATTCATTAATTTCCAGCATTTTTGCCCGCGTCTGATTTGAGTATTTAATTGCCCGTTCAAACGACTCTTGTCTCATCTTCCTTCCCGTCACTTCTTCAAGTCGCTTAGTGAAATCTTCCAGTTGTTTCGCCAGATAGCTGACAGAGTAATCATCTTCCTCATATGGAACATCAATGACAATGGTTTCTTTCCCCGTCACGGTTTCGCATATCTTCGTCGTCTTCGTATTGTTATCACACAGTGTCGTGGTAGCTGCCTGAAGGATATTCCGGGGAAATAAGTTTCTGAATGCATGACCAATTGCCGAACGGTGAAAAGAGCAGATATCTGTGGGAACGCCGTATGATTCTGCTTCCAGAAGTCCCTTTGAACTTTGACCTAAACCTGCAAAGAGCGCCGCTCCGATTTCGAGACAAAAAGGATAGAGTCCCATCGCAAACAGGATTTCCGAGGGAACGAACATTGTCGTCCAGATAGTTCTTTTGGGGTTGGCATAGACGTTGTATAAATGTCGTACGCCTACACGCGTCTGCACCCGTAAGGAAACCAACTCCTTCTTTTTGTTTCCGCGGCAGAAGAAATGGTATATCCTCATAAACCGCAAAAGTTCTCTGAATAAAATCGGGGAAATACGACGCAGGAATGGTTCTGCCCATTCCTTACATTTTCGAATGGATATCATGTTTTATTTATTTTTTATTTGAAGAGCCGGTTAGTTGTTCAAGAAATGCCTCGACCCGTGTCTTGATTTGCCCTTCGCTGCTCAGGGTATAATCGCAATTCAGGTGAAGAAGCGGAATATTTTTCTCATGGAACGTCTTTTTAATCACAGGGTAATCCAGAAGATTGTGGTCGCAAAATTTTAAGGTATGATAAATCGCGCCATGAATCGACTTTTCCTGCATGATCGACAGTACATTATTGACCCTCTCGATGATATTAACCATTCGAGAGCACGGAGCGCGCTTAATGTACCTTCTGGCAATTGACAGAATGGGGTCATTACTGATGTTAATCTGGGCATCAAAGGACCGGCTACCATTACACAAGTCTTCAGCAACAATCTTGGCGCCAGCATCTTCAACGACCTTCATAATCCTCTCATTTTCCATGATGCTGCCCCAGACGAACAGGCGGGGAATATCCCGTGTGTCACGGATATCCTCTTTTTGTTTCATGACGTGGCTTAAATATTCATAGAATTTTTCCGGAAGGACATTGACGCCCTTCTTCAACAGGGAAAATATCTCATATCCGGACGGTCCAATATATCCGCTCCAGTATTTTTGTAAGAATAATTGTACTTTTTCCCGAACTGCATTATATTTGGAAATACTGTGATTGATATCATCGTGATGGATATTCAAGGTAAAATACGATTCCAGTTTTTCTTTGAATTTTTTTAACAGGTTTGCGTAATAGTAAACTGCGGCATCGTCGGTGTTTTTTGGAATATCCAGGATGTAGTTAAATGTCTTCTTGCCCTCGTCCAGTTTAACCCATGCGTCATAGAGCCTGCGCATCCCGTCACACGAGTTGACAAAGACCATTCCTTTATAGTCTTCCAGGTTACCCGTGATTTTCTGATCGACAACGGCCTTGATATAAGGGCAAATATTGCCGCAAAGCACTTCATTGGCAGAACACGATTCTTTATCAGACCCATTTATTCTGACCGGGTGAAATCCGGCGGCGCGAATAAGTTCTACCGGGGTATACGAACAAAAATAACCGATTTTAGGCAGGGTATTCTCTTCGACCGAAAACTCGGCAATGGACGCCCCGCTTGCTGAATTTCCAGAAACAGACACAGAGGGTTGAATCTTTGCCAGAACCTTTTCTAAGGCGATTAATGCCGCTCCGAGCGCTCCGTTGATTTGCGGTTCTTCCGAAATCCAGATTTTACACCCAAGATTCTTCTCCAGCTCCGTTACGACACCGATATTCTTTGCAACGCCGCCTGTCATGACAATCTCTTCTTCCAGCCCAATCCTCTTTACCTGTGCGGTGATGCGTTTGGCAATCGAGAGATGTAATCCCTTGCAGATGTCTGCTGTTTTGTGGTCAGCGCCAATAAGAGATACGACCTCGGATTCGGCAAAAACCGTGCAAAGGCTGCTGACAGAAACGTTATTCTTCCCGTTCAACGAAATCGGTCCCATTTCTTCCAGGTCTATCTCCAGAGTCCTCGCCATAACTTCCAGGAAGCGGCCTGTTCCGGCTGCGCACTTGTCATTCATCACAAAGTCAAGGACGTTTCCATTTGCATCGACCTTGATAACCTTGCTATCCTGCCCGCCGATATCGATGATTGTCTTTGCCTTGGGGAAAAAGTAATTCGCCCCCTTGGCATGGCAGGTGATTTCTGTTACGACCTCATTGGCAAATGGCACCTTAATACGCCCATAGCCGGTAGCAACAATATAATCAATATCCTTTTCTGTTAATTTATGTTCTGTAAGTATCTGATGGAAAGTTTTATCTGCCGCTTTTTTACTGCTGGCGCCGGTTGGTATGATTATAGAGGAAAGGATTTCTTTCTTTTCGTTTAACAAAATCCCATTCGTTGACATGGAACCAATATCGATTCCTATAGTATACATTCTATAAAATCTCCTTATTTATATATGATATAAATTTGTTATTCAGTTTCGGGTTTGGGCGGTATCATGCTCATCCAGATATTAAACACAAACAAGCCGACGGAAATCACCTGCAGACTTGCAAAGATTTCTTGCTACCGGATGGATAGGACGAAAGCTTACTAATCCTACGAGACCGATGTTTGCAATGTAGAACTGAAGATTGCCCAACTTGGGGTAGGCCAGCGGTGTTCCGGAAAATCTGGGCAAGATATGGTAACCGACCCCAAAAATCATCATCGACATCCATCCTAAAAGGTTTAAGTGGACGTGGGTAAAGAGCAGTTGGGCCGGATAGCTTTTCATCGAAATCATTATTGTGCCAAGTATGGCTGCAATGAAGAAATACACCAGACTGGCACGCACAAAATTTTTAGAAAGAGGATTCATGCGGTAAAGACTCCTTTTATGACACTAATTAGCTTAACAATATTCCAATAAGGTAACAATTATACAAAAAAACCGATTAAATCGAAAGCTTATATTAAAAATATAAATTGTCAATTAAAAAATTGATGGGAGATGTGATGAAAAAATTGATTTGACAAGAAACTATCTAATCCAAAGGAAAACTACCTCACCCTTTTTGTCAAGCGTGTCAAACTCATGGTGGTCTGCCGTCACGATTCTTGAGCCTCTGGTCTTTGCCTCTGCAAGGGCTATTGAATCAGCAAGAGAAATCTTATAGATCGCTTTTAATCTGCCAGCCTCTTTAAATACAGCATCTTCCAACTTATCAATTATTTTCAGCGGCAACGCCAGTATCTTGATGAGGATTTCTTCGGCTTTGTCTTTACCTTCTTCACGAAATACTCCGTAATATACCTCAAGAATGTTTATCTTGTTAATGTAGACGATGCAATCTTCTTTGAGCACTTTCAAGAGCGTGTCCTCAACTTTATCCGCGCCATCTTCATCATTCAAAAAAGCAATAAGGGCACAGGCATCCAGCACAAAGGCGTCTTTCATTATTCCAGTTCCTTTTCTTCTTTTTTAAATCTCATATATTTTTCAGAAGAAAAATGGCTTCCTTTTAGAGAACCTCTTGCGTTTTTAATTGGGTTTTCCAAAAGTTTCAACAGAATTCCTTCTTTTGTTTCGACAAGTTCAACCTCTTTTCCTTTTAGCTTTCTTGCTATTTCTTCTGGAAGATTCAATTGATCGGATTTTATTACAAGGGTTTTCATGCTTTTAACCTTTCAATACATAAAGTTAATAAAAGTTCAAGAACTTTACTTTACACCGACAGTTTCTCCATCTTTCCTGTAACTGACAATAACGCCTCATAGTTCTTCAATTGCATCAATATAATGAATAAAGAATACCACTTGTTAAACGGATAAGGCAAGAGATTTCTGCTAATCAAGACATGGCCGCATATCCTTGTTGGGAGTTGATTATAGTTCCGTAGGTTGGGTTGAGGAACGAAACCCAACATTTCCGGGAAAGCTATGGCACTGGTGAGTATCGCTTGCGCCCTGCACAACCTTGATTTCTGATTTTATGGAAAGGAATGAAACAGATTTGTCACTTTATTTTGAATAATGAAGGTTGACCTTTTCCCTTTCAAGGTGGCTGGTAGCTTGTCTTTCGAGCTGTGGCTAATAAAAGCAGGTGCTTTGCTCATTTTTTGCCATTGCAATGGTACTCTGTTCAAGGCTCCGACTGAACTAAGTGGCGCGACGTCAGGAGCGGCCACTTGACTGATTTGTTAAAGCACTACTTGGTCTTGTGTTGTAAGGTGTTAGAAAAAAAGAGTCATTGAAATCCGATATATCAAGGCCTAAATCATTACACATTGCCTTAAATAATTTTATAAGTTCGTCCTCAGACGGTTTTCTGGAAGTAACTGCTTTATGGTGTTCAGATAATGCTTTCATTACTGTTTTTGAGCCTTTAAATACTACAAATATTTCATTCAGTGCTTGAGAAAAAGCATCTCCTTTTAAATCATAACGATTACCCATAAATCGTTTAAATGTTTCAAATTTAGTTTTTCTGTTTTCGTATCGCCTGTAATAATAACTTGACACCAAAACACCAATGATTCCCGAAAACAATGAGGATGCAACTGTTGTTATTATTTGGTCAGTTGTCATATAATGTCCTTTACTGATTTTGCTATAACATTTATTTTTATCTCTATTCTGTAAATGTCAGCACAGTATCTCATACCATATCAGTTATCAAACAAAAACCGATAGAATCAGGAATATTCAAACCACGATGATTTATACTCATGTTGCCACAAAGAATATATTAGGAGTCCGAAGCTCTTTGGATAAGTAGATGTGCGGGTCACAGAGAGGGCTTAAAATCTTCGTTTTTGTCAGCGCCTTTATCTGACTTCTCAGGTTTTGCATCTTTTGATAATTTCTTTCTCCTGATTTCCTCTGCGTAACCCCTCACCTTGTTCGACACGCTTTCCGGAACGACAGAGACTATAGTCTGCATCCCTTTCCCAATCTGGCTTGCAATCTTTGAGGCATTGACCGTGTCACACGTCGGCTTGGCACAAAATAACAGGACGCCAAAGATGATTACGCCGCAGAAAACAAGCCCTTTCAGAATCCCTAATAAAGCGCCAAACAGCCTGAGACCAAAGCCCATCTTCCACCTGCCCATGATCCTCTTGAGTATGTCTGTGAAGATATACGTGGCAATGAACGCAACCCCAAAGACGAAAAAATAACTTATTAAACTTGCAGTAGAGGGCGTGAAGATGGTTTTCAAAATGCCGACCAAAATGCTATGAAAGAAGATGGCGGCGAAAAATGAGAGCAATAAACAACAGATTCGAAAGAGTTGAAGCACCGGACCACTGGCAAGCCCCATGGCTGTGGAGAAGAACAGGACGGCAAAGATTGTGTAATCAATCCAATTCATTTCTTTTCCTTCTTCTTTTTTGGATTCGATAAAAAATCATTTACCAATCCCTTGACGATATTTTCCAGATTCTCCTTGGGCAGTTTTACCGAGACCTTCGGGTCTTTCGTCGTGCCCCGTATTTCTACCGGCAACGCATTTTCCTTTAAAAGTAAGCCTGCGATTTTTTCTACATCCTTGCCCATGTGTTCTTTACTAAATCTAACCGTGGCATCATAAGAGATAGAACCATCAAATTTGGTCACGCCGAACGCATTCAGGCTCAAGAGTGGGCTCTGAATATCCATTTTCGGTGTAGAAATCCTGCCATCCTTTATCTGGATTACGGCTTCCATCGAATCAAATGAATATGCGCCCTTTACCCCTATAATTTCCAATATGGAAGACAATAATTTATTGCCTCGAATGTACCCATTTCTTACTTCCAGTTTCATATCAGCAACAAGTTTTTTATTGAGGATTTCCTTTCCTAATCCCTTTCCACGTAAATACCCTTTGAGGCTCAAAATCCCCCCTACTTCCCCATCCTTTGTTGCAAATATCGGTAATATGCTGAGAAATGGGATATCCTGGGTAATGTGAATATCTTCTGCTTCTATCGAAAAGTCGCACGCCGGCTTTTTTTGACGGAGATCAATCATTCCTTTAATGGCCGTAGGCCCTTCATTCACGCTCAATCGTGCACGGGTGGAAACAACGCCATTGTCAAATGAGAATTTGTCAGTAACGAGATTTTTCAACAATAATCGATTTTCATAATTAATCTCTCGTATGGAAATTTTTTTAACAACAATCTTTTTAAAGAACAGAGGGAGTAATTTTAACGTACCTTGAATCTCCTCGAGTTTTA
>VGXX01000142.1 GCA_016873155.1 Planctomycetota bacterium
GACACCCGGGACATGCGCCAATAGGATTATTAAACGAAAATAGCGCAGGGACAGGTTCCGGGTACTCAATTTTACAATAACTGCAAAAGAATTGTTTGCTGTATTTGAGTTCAATCCACTGAGAACCCTGAATAGTAACAGGATGACCCTGTATCTGTGCGCCTGGCCGGACAGAAATTTCCTGTGGAATATTGTATACAATACTTAAATGTCCGGAACCCAGTCGATACGACGTTTCCAGGGCATCCACAAGCCGTTCCTTGATGACATCCTTAACAACCAGCCGATCAACAATCCCGGAAACAGACAGCGCGGAAAGGATATCGACATCTTTTGTTTCGGATGTAATGTCTACAATATTTTCATCAACCAGTATCCTCACCAACCCGCGTTCTTTGAGAAGATTGATTTGACTTTGACTCGAAACTTTCTGGCTCACGGTGATGGGAAACATAACCAGGAATTTTGTGCCTTCAGGCAATGACAGGACGGTATCGACGATATGAGAAACCGTATCTATCTGCACCTGTCGTTTGCAGGAACTGCAATAGGTCTTGCCAATCCGCGCAAACAGCAGCCGCAGGTAATCATTAATCTCCGTAGCAGTCCCTACAGTAGAACGCCTGTTCTTGACAGGGTTTTTCTGCTGGATGGCTATGGCGGGAAGGATGCCTTCGATGTGGTCTACGTCAGGCTTGTCCATCTTTTCCAGGAACTGGCGCGCATAGGCCGAAAAGGATTCTATATACCTTCTTTGCCCTTCTGCAAAAAGGGTATCGAATGCGAGGCTGGATTTGCCCGATCCGCTGACCCCCGTGACCACCACCAGTTTTTTATGGGGGATTTCAATATCGATATTTTTTAAATTATTCACCCGTATACCGCGGGCAATAATAGACTTCTTCATAATTAGAAAAAATGTTAAAGGTAAAAGGGAGAAAGGGGGGAAATGGAGAAAAATAAAACCCGTTTCCAAAAGATTCTAAAATCTATAGTAAACGCAGAAAGAAAATTGTCATCGTGATGGCGTTGGCTCGAAACACTCCCCCTTAACAAAGGGGGAGACAGGGGGTTGTCGAATTACGCTTGCTGTTAACTTATTTACGATGGTTATTATAAAACATTTTTTATTTTCCTTTTTGCATTAATCCTTTCTTCTCTTTGACTCCACCCTCCTTACATCAATCGTAAAATCAGCAAAATTCACTAACAGCCCTATATCTTTTTTCATTGCTTTTAGATATGACCTTACCTGTACATAATATTTCTTGTTTAAGTCTTCTACTGTTTTGAGTTCTACCATAATTTCATCTTCGACTATGATTTTCTCGGTTAATTCCTCTCTTCCCCATTTCTCCACTTTCCCTTTTCTCCTTCCTTACACAAAATGGTAATATTATTCTTTTATCATTCAGAAGGGCATGCCCTGAGCGAAGTCGAAGGAAATAAAATAACCGAAGAATCTCAGTTATCGAAATTCCAAGTCATTAAATATAAGATTTTCACGCCCCATTCTCAAGATAATTCTAAGAGTGTCGCTGGATAGGAGGGGAAACCCAGAACCTCAAAAATCGTTTGACAAATGTAAGGCGGTTTGTCAATAATGGCGGTGTAAAAGGTTAATTATCACATCTTTTAATCATGAGAAAGGAAAGAGGGTTTTGTTTCTTTATTTTCAAAAGAAACGCCAGCAACAGCAGATAAAACAAGCTGAAAAATTGACTTACAAATACTGCCGTTCACAAGAATTATATGACAATTAAGGAAATTCAGGATAAAATAAAAAAAAGTGAATACCGATTTTCCGATCATGCAATAAAAAGGATGATCAAGAGGTCTATAGACCGTCATGAGGTTGAGGAAATTGTATTGGGAGGGGAAATTATTGAGGAGTATCCAGACGATAAATACTCCCCAAGTTGTCTTATTTACGGCAAAACAGAAAAAGGAAGAGACTTACATGTTCAGATTTCACTACCGCCCATAGTTGTGGTTATTACTACCTATGAACCTGATCCGGCAGAATGGATCAATTGTAAAATCAGGAGGTAATTATAATGAGATGTGTGTTTTGTGGAGGTAACGTAGAGAAAAAGAAGGTGACGTTTTGTTACGACGAGGACGATAAATACCTTTTCATAGAAAATGTTCCTGCTGAGGTTTGCACGAAATGCGGAGAAAAGACATACTCTCCTGAAGTTGCTGACGAGCTATTGAGATTTGCAAGAGATGAGTTTAAGCCTGTTAAGACGATAAAGGTTCCTGTGTTTAATTTTGCCGAAAGGAATTAATACCCATGCTCTGTCATTTCCATCAAGCATAGGTACATAAACATATGAGGGTCTTGTTTCTTAATTTTCAAAAAAAATGCCAGCAACAGCAGATAAAACAAACTAAAAGATCGACTTGAAAAAAAATACTTATAGCATTTATTTTACCTGAAAACGTTATTGGAAATTGTTGGCAACAGTGAGAATGGATATAATAAAATAATTTTAGACAGGATTAACAGGATATACAGGATGAAAAATTATCATGTAAATCCCGTTCATCCTGTCTAAGATATATAAAACTTGCCCCCGATTGAATCTGTCGGGGGAAAGATAAATCTCGAACAAAGATTTGATCACCTCGAAAAAGAGGTATTGTTAATATGCCGTAAGCAGAACCTCAACTTCGTTGAATAATTACCCCGCTTGAGTTTCTTAAGGTAATACAAATTCGTGTTCCGGGTGTTTGACGCACAGCACCGGGCAGGGGGCCTTTCGCACGACCTTTTCTGCCGTACTCCCCAAAAGCGCATGGGAAATTCCCGTCCTGCCATGTGTAGCAATGGTTATCAGATCCACGTCATATTTCTTTGCAGCCTTGATGATTTCCAGGAAAGGAGTTCCCCTCACAACGATATTTTCTACTTTGATCTTCTCAAGAAATCGTTTGGGTATCAGGTGGTGAATATTCTTTTTGGCTTCCCGCTCCATGTCGTCATATATCTTTGATACCGGATAAGTCATTCCCCCCGTTCCTATAGGGATGTTCAGCTTGGGAATTACATGCAGGACATAAAGTTTTGCCCCGCGTTCGGCGGCAAAATCCAGCGCGTATTTCAAGGCATGTTTCGCATTGGCTGAAAAATCGGTGGGGAATAGAATTCTTTCTATTTTAATCATGAAATTGACTCCTGAGTAAAGATATAATGAGGCATTATATTACCTCAAACCGGTAAAAAACGGTAGAAACTCTTGCTTGTCCAGATACCTGATACACGATGCAGGAGGCACGAAACAGCCGGTTCTTTATCATGCATCGTGTATCCGCCTCCCCAAGATTGACTCATTTGTGCAATAAACCGAAGAAACAAATATTATTGAATTACCGCCTCCATTCTACGCGCATAAACTTTGCATTCTCGTGTTTTTTGTATTCCACTTCACCGCTGTATGCCTTGAACAGTATAGACCCGATACGCTGCGCCAGTTTGGCTGACGTGGTAAGTATCTCGATCTCGCCTTTTTTTTCGTTGATCTTCATAATCCTTTTTAAAGGATTGTAATTCTTTGAACGCGCATCTTCATTGTGAATAAGATTTAAAATCTCCTGTTTGTGCTCTTTCAGGAAATCGCCCTTCAGCGTCACTACGCCGTTCGGGACGTTTTCCTTGGTCTTCTTACATGCCGGGCAGGTTACCCAGTTGATGTCTTTCAATTTCTTTTTCTGTTCATAAAGCTTGGCATCGAGGAACCATTTTTTATTATGATAAACAGCCGTACAATCCTTACAAATAGAGACACCCACCAGTCCTTTTCCCTTTGGCGGCAGGTATGGATCGTTCTCTGCGTAAACTTTATTCCTGGTATGTTTTCCAACCTCTCTTGGCACTTTCATTCTCTTGTTTTTCTCCTTTCATAAGACCTTATTATATTTCCCGCAGGTATTTACGGCGGATTATTCCGGGTTTTATAACCTGTTGGCGGCTTTCACAAATTCTCTAACTAACCTTTACTGGAATTTTCTTTATTTTTGATTTTTCTGATTTTGGCAAGGTAATCTCCAGGATTCCTTTCTTATATTCCGCTTTTACCTGTTCGAATTTTACCGATGCCGGTAACCCGACGGACCTGGAAAAACTCCCGTAGCTCCTTTCAATAAAATGATAATTCTTTCCCTTCTCTTCCTTTTCGGATTTCTTTTCGCCTTTGATCGTTAAGGTGTCGCCGCTGATCGAGATGTCAATATCTTTTGGTTCGATTCCGGGGACTTCCACCTTTACGAGGATGTTTTCTTCTGTTTCAGAAACATCCAGAGGTGGCACCAAGCCCATTCCTGCGGCGGCTCCTCTTCTTGTAAAGCCCTCAAAGAGTTTATTCATCTCCTCCCTGAACGAACCCAAACCAGGCAAGTACGGCCATTTCATCATTTCGGATGACATATAGTTCCCTCCCCTAAAAATACACGATAAAATATTTTTCCCTTATTGAAATTGTAGAGACAGGTTTAAAACCTGTCTCTACTGATAAACATGGTAATCAATGTCCGGAAATATATTATCTTTACCTTCTATCTCAGAGAGCCATGAGGCGTCGATAGTGTTGGCTCGAATATCGTCATACAGCATGGTAAAACGGAAGAGGTGTTCTTTCGTCCTTTTTACCGCATATTCCACCATCGTGCCGGTTTTCATAATAAAGGCCCAGTCACTGCTCTGTGCAAGCAGGAGTTCCCTCGCGGCCTGGTTGAGCGCCCGGTTTTTTAGGGCATTTCCGTTTGTATCCGAAAATTTTTGGGACAATTCTACCATACGTTCGGCCGCTTTGTGAAGATGCCGGTAAATCCAATCGTTGCTGTCGTTCAGCCAGTACTCATTATACCCTTTATATCCCCAACTCGAAAGAGACGGCGTGGAAACCTGATTCACGGGATGCATTTCGAGGTATTCCATCGGGGTAATCAGCGATATGGTTTTTTGGTCAAAGGCGATCTTCCTGAACAGGAAGTTGATCCAGTCAGGGCCTTCGAACCACCAGTGTCCGAAGAGTTCTGCATCATAGGGCGCAACAACGATGGGTTTGCGGTCCATGAGCGAGGCGAGGTGTTCAATCTGTTTCTCACGGTTAAACATAAAATTCCCCGCGTGTTCGGCAGCTTTATCCTGCGCCCTTTCCGGCGAGTAAGGTTCTTTGTGATCCGTCTTGCCGGTAATCCGGTAATATTTTATGCCGACGTTGGTGCGTTTGCCGTCTCCGTGGAGATATGGTCGTATATAATCATAATCGAGATCAAAGCCTACGTCTCGGTAAAAATCGCGATAGAAGAAATCACCCGGATACCCTTCCTTTGAGCTCCAGACCTGCCTGGAGGATTCCATATCCCTGCCGAAGGCTGCTATGCCTGTCGGACAGTAAATAGGGGCATAGTTGCCATATTTCGGTCTCGGAGAGGCAAAGAGAATTCCATGTGTTTCGGTAATAAAAAAACGAATACCGGCATCCTTGAGCAGTTGGTCTGTTCCCGGCTCATAGGCGCATTCAGGCAGCCATATCCCGCGCGGTTTTCTGCCGAAATGTTTTTCGTAATGTTGTGCTGCCACGTTGATCTGGGCGCGCATGGCATTCACATTGTTATTCATCAGGGGCAAATAGCCGTGGGTAGCTCCGCAGGTTATCACCTCCAGTTTGCCCATATCCTGGAATTTTTTGAAGGCGTGGATGATATTCCGATGATATTTTTCCGCATAGACGTATCTGGCATTGGTAAAATGCTTATAGTACATCTGCGCAAGGCGATTGAATTCCGGTTGATGTTTTGTCCTTTCGATCTCTTTTTCCGAAAGTTGAATCCGCTTTTCGACATATCGGATATAGCGGGATTGCAAAAGCTCATCAGTAAGCATCGATATCAGCGGGGGAGTCAGAGACATGGTTATGCGGAAATCGATACCTTCGTCGATCAGTTTGTCAAAGACGTCTATGAGCGGAATGTAGGTTTCGGTAATTGCCTCAAAGAGCCAGTCTTCTTCCAGAAACTCGCGGTATTCCGGATGACGGACAAACGGCAGGTGCGCATGCAGGATTAATGACAGGTAGCCTTTTCCCATAATAATTATTTTTTTAAGATTTTAAACCACCCGAAGATTCTGGTGAAGAGACACCCTCTTTGAGCGTTTCCTGCCAGTTCGTACGCGCCCTTTCAAACACCGATTCACTAATGCCGCGTCCCATCGGGACGTACGCCTTTTCGTAAAGCTCCTTAATGCTCATCCACTCTTCATCCACTACCCCGGAAACGCCCATGCGTGGCGTCCTGACAATGTTCGATCGGGAAAGGACACGAAACGTTCCATCGGGCGCAAGAAACCCTATATCCACACAAAACGACCTGTTCGGCTCGCCTGCGTGAATATACCCACGCCGTGCTCCGCCCGTCACTTCAATATCAGAGTATTTGTGGGCGTTGTAGCCATTGAAGATAATATCCGTGACGTCATAGACCCTCAATATGGTTTTTGCACCCTCTGCAAGAGGTATCAGGGTATTCCGGGCGCTGTCGATAACGTCCTGTCGCAACTCCCAGTAGGTAAACAACCATTCAGGGTCTCTCACCATCAGGACAATCCGGTTGTCTCCGTAAGAATCCGGGAGTTCAGGAATGTGCAAGGCATATACGACCTCTTTTGTTTCAATTTTCTGTTGCGGTTCTTCCTGCTTGACGGACGGCGCTTCAGGAGTAATCGGCCATTCATCTTCGCCGGTAACGCCCCACTCTTGTTGGGTAGCCTGTTCTCTGGATGCGTCTGCCAGGCCGAAAAATCTATCCCACATTAAGGCAACAAGTCCTTTTATATTCTTCCACACGATCTCGCAGAGCGCCTTGAAAATCTCAAAGGTAAGCAGGAAAATTTCTTTAACAATATCTTTATCCATATATAGTATTTATAATTATTTAAACAATTGCAAAATACAGACTTAACAAAAGCACGAGATGTTTTGAAATTATACATGAAATAACAGCAAACGGTCAACAAAATTTAGAAGGTCGAAACCGTACAGGAGGTTTTTACACGTTCTAAATCTTATATTTGGCTTGACAAAATCTTTTTGTTAAGTAATAATCTCGCCAGAAGCGCGAAAAAGATAATCAACAGAAATAGGCGGCTTGCATGTCGCGTTACGGTAAAGGACAGATAATTATAGTAAATGACTTAAATAAGTTGACATCGAATGCTTGTCATTCCGAGCAAAGCGAGGAATCTTAGGATTTCTCAGTCGCTCTGCTCCTTCGAAATGACAACTTTCTTTTGTCGCTCACTATAGGAGACCTTGTGTTTATGATAAAACAAATCCTTGTCCCCACTGATGGTTCTGAAAACAGCCTCACCGCAGCAGATTATGCCATAAACCTTGCGCGTTTGTTCAACGCCACGATCCGGGGGTTGTTTGTTAAAGACGTCAAGATATTGACCGGCCCGTTAATCCATGATATTGGAACGAGCATCGGCGGAATGGTTCCGTACGGAACGTTTAATCAAACCATTCGGGAGATATTGGAATCGCAGGCCGATGCGGCCTTGAACCAGGTGGAAGGAAAATGCATCCAGGCAAAGGTAACATTTGCCCGCGAAATACGCGAAGGGATTGTAAGCCGTGAGATCATTAAATCTGCCGATGACTGCGACCTGATTGCTATGGGCAAGATGGGGGCGCATGCCGAATGGCGTGATGTATTTCTCGGCACCAATGTCGAATTTGTGGTGCGACAGACCCATAAACCTGTCCTTATAACACCCTCCGAATACAAACCTTTCCGAAAAATGCTGGTCGCATATGACGGGAGTTCGTTTGCGGACAAGGCATTGCGGAGCGGCGCTGAAATAGCGCAGGCCATGAAATTGCCCATAACGGTGGTCTGTGTGGCTGATAAAAAAGATGAAGCCCTGCAAACGTTGTCAAAGGCAAAGACATTTCTCGAAGGCTATAAACTTACCGTCGATATCGTCGCAAAAGGGGGAAGCGACCATGCAGGCGGTATTCTGGAAGTATGTAATGACGAGGATAGCAAATTCGATATACTTGTCATGGGCGCCTATGGACATTCCAGGCTTCAGGAGATGATTTTAGGAAGCACTACGGTGAGAGTCATGAGGTCCACAAACTGCTCGATCCTGCTGTGCCGTTAAACTACGCGCTCAGGAATTTCAAAGTTGGTTGTTTTACCTGCAACAATATCATTCAATCAGCTCCTTATCCACGGGCGCTGAGAATTATCTTTCCAACATTTCAGTCCGTTCTGTATAATTTAACGTACAGGAATTCAGGAATTTCAAAATACCATAGCGTCAGGAAGGCAGTAGGGACACCGTGCCCCGCA
>VGXX01000143.1 GCA_016873155.1 Planctomycetota bacterium
GCCCGTCCCCAGGGGGCCGTACACCTCAACAAACTTCCTTCCAACAAGATTTCTCTCCACCGTCTCATGGACGGCACGCTGCATCTTCTCCCAATCTTCCTGTCCAAGACGTACTTCTGATGAAATTTCTGCAAACCTTGTCTCTTCCTTCCCCGATAATGTCTCCCCTTGTGGACAAACACAAGGAATGCCTGCATCCTTTACCACATCAGACGAAGCCCCTGGCGCTTTATGGCATGCAAGACACCCCTGGTTCAGATATTCACAATTTTTATGTACCTTTCTTAATTCTTGTGACGTGTGACACGAGAGGCAGTCGTTTTCCTTAGTACACGCTGCAAAAACATACGAACCCATTTGTGGAAAACAGAACATCGCCAGCAAGGCAACAACCCCTGCCAAACCAATAAACGTTCTAAGTTTATTCAGAACACCCATAGCCTTTCCTCCTTTTTCCGTAAATTATTTTCTCTTTAAATTTTTCCAGCTTGCTTTTGTGTATTTTGAGACTCATCCTTTCTTTAAATTATTATTCATAATCTGGAAATTTATCTCTTCATGCAGAAATTATACTCCATAATTGAGAAAATGCCAGCTACTTAAATTGTATCCATTTCCGATGGACATATTGATCAGCATCTATGTTAGTTATTAGAGCAGAAGAAAAGGCCTGTAAATACCACTAATTATGGAAGTACTTGGGTTACCGAACATAACTTATTCCAGCGTGCAGATAGCCTGCGGACATTTGATTCTAAGCACAGAACTCCCCACAACCCTGAATCGGTGGTTCAGATCCTGAGGGCCCCAGTACTCTACCTTAAAATTTGTACCTACTGCCAAATCCAGGTTCTGCCTGCCCGCTGCCACAACAAGCGCAACGTCCTTTTTGAATACGGGGCTTTGATGAACGCCGCCTTTTACTAATTCCTTTACCCCATCTATTTCCAATTTTCCGGTACGTTCATAAACTTTATGAAGAAGGGCATAGAGTCTGGGACTTACTACAAGGGCGTAAGGCGGAACAAAACCCAAACCCCGCAGCTTCTCAACGGCCGATACTACATCCTGAAAACCATTCCCGATTACCGACCAGTCGCTGAGCTTCAGGATGTTCCTTCCATTGGCATTCAAAAGGCCGGCCATGCCCATTTCCGGCATGCCATTGAATATAAGGTCGTCCTCCCTCGCAGCAGCAGCTACAGCAGCGCCTACGGCAGGGCTTATATCAAGCGGTGTCTCACACTTTTTGCCGGCTTCTATGTCCCTCCAGTAGAGCCAAAAATCCTTGTAAATAAGGGGTATGTGGGCAATGTCCCTTTTCAGGGTATGTATGGCATCGCCTCCCTCACCGAGCATATCAACGCTTGCCCAGGAGGGTATTGCATAGGTATCAAGGGGGACACATTGGACGCCCGTCCCCAGGGGGCCGTACACCTCAACAAACTTCCTTCCAACAAGATTTCTCTCCACCGTCTCATGGACGGCACGCTGCATCTTTTCCCAATCTTCGTGTCCAAGACGTATTTCCGAAGTAATATCTGCCAGTTTTGACCCTTCCATCCCGGCGGATGGTGTGGCTTGTACCGCTTGGGCAGCGGATGTCTCAGCCTCATCAGCAAAAACCGATGATATCGCCTGAGGAAAGCAAAACAACACTGACAGTATAAAAAAACCTGTCAAATAGTGAAATGTTTTAAATTCTTTTATGGCCTTCATAATCCTTCCTCCTAATCTTCTGGTAAATTGTTTTCCTTTAAATTCTTTTCAACGTGTATTTCGTATTTATATACTTCCTCCTTTCGTTATCGTAATTTATTAAAGTTTTTTTCTATATTATTTCGGAATTATACTTCGTAATTTAGAAAATGCCACTGCTTATTTATGATACCCCTTCCCGATGCGGGTATTGATAGTCCCCTATTTCGATTTTGAATTTGCATCTTTTGATGGCGGTTTGGAGCCTTCCAGACAACTGCGCAAATCCTCTTCGATATGCTCGGGGTCAGTATAGCCTTCTTCAATATGTTCAAGTTCCCCATTTTTATAGTAACACACTATGGGAATCTTCCTGATATTGTAAATATAGCTCATTTCTTCTTTGTCTTTGGCTCTAAAAATAGGATATGCAATCCCTTTGCTTTCAACGAAGTCCTTCACTTCTTTCCCTTTTTCATCAAGGGATACACCTATTATTTCGACATTTTTCCCTCTATACTTCTCATGGATACTGTTTAGTTCGGGAATGTGTTCCTGGCAGACCTTACACCATGTTGCCCAGAAGGTTACCGCTACTATTTTATCCTTCTTTGTCCGGATAATTTCTTTCAATTCCGTAGAGGTTATGTCCCTAATACCGTCTCTTGCAAATGAAACGTCCGATAGAAACATGCCCGTAATTAAGGCTAACAATGGCAATGTTTTTCTGAAATTCGACATGATAATCATCGTTTTACTCCTTTTATCTTATTGGTAAAATTATTTGAAAAATTGAAATTCCTGAACTAATTTCCTTAGCATCTTCACGGGCTAAAGGGACATCCGGAACCCTTCCCGTATTTAAAAATCTTTTCTTCTCCTCCAACAAATTTTTCCAATATATTGGAAGATACCAAAAATTCCACATTATTCTGTGACTTCTCATGCAGAAACACATATCCCATATAAGGAAAAATTTTTTGGAGTCTTTGACCACCACTTACGCCTGTTACAAAAAGGGTGGTCGCAAGCGCCCCCGCCTCTTCAGCCGTATTTGCTACCGCCGTAACAGCCAGAATTCCACCCGTAATTGGCTTACCCAACTTTGGGTCAACAAGATGGTTGTAAATTTTGTCCTGTACAGAAGGATATCTGGAATAATCTGCCGCAAACGCAACACCTTTATTAGTCAAGGATAGCGAGCCTATGACTGAATCTCCCTTGATAGGATGTGGAACCCCTATCTTCCAGGCATTTTTCCCAGAAGGCGGCTCTATCATCCGTGTGACGCTTCCATAATTTATACACACCGAGGTTATCCCTGATTCTTTAACAAGTTCCAATGCCTTGTCTACTGCATATCCTCTTACCACCGGACCAACATCCATCTTTGTTTGTTTATGAGTAAAAAAAATTTCTTCGTCGTTATCGTTTATCTGTATATTTTTATAAGACACTGCCATAAGAATGGGCAACAGCCTATCTTTTTTCACTTCTTTTAATTTACCTTTGTAAATTCCCCATTCTTCCAGTAAAGGAGAAACGGTTATATCAAAGGTACCTTCTGTTAGTACACCATACTGATAACATCGTTTCACCACCTCAAAGACCTCTTTGTTACAGGAGAAAGCAGTTTTCCCGGCCACACTATTCAAAGCTTTCAATTCTTTCTTAAAAAGTTTTTCAATACGTTCCATCTCGTTAAATACTTTATCTGCTACGGAGAAGAACTTTCTTTCACCGTCCACTTCAGCAGCAACCACCGCCTTTACTCCCCCGATGACCCTTGCAGTGGTAAACAGTTGCCTGGGAACATTCGCGAGAGTGGCCTGATTGGATGTAATCCGTCGGGCCAAGGTTTTTGAGGCAGGACTATTGTTGATATAAAACTCGTGAATAAAAGCAAGCATCTTTCTGACGCCTCTGCATACCGCCTGCACCGATACGGTAGCGCCCGTAATTTTAATGATGTCTTTATTAGGCGAGAATGAATTTTTTATGGACTTACCTTCAAATTGTTTAAGAAACCTCTTGCGGCTGACCTCATGCCCACGGCTCTCTCTGTAAATCATCACAGCGATATCAAGAATTTCCCCCTCTGCGTTTGTACTGAGAATCCAGGTAATAGGATGAAAACAGCCCATCTCCTCGGTAATTATGGCATAACGGCTTATTACATCACCTTTCTTGCCTATATAAACCTGAAAGGTAGTTTCCAAATCAGGTCTCTTCAGCAATTCTTTAAAGTACTCTCGCCCTTCGGAAGTAAGGGTTAGAGACTCAGATTCTATCTTATCACAGCCGGCGAATACTTTTGCAAGCGCCTCCTCTTCCTCCAGAAATACCTGGAACTTGTAGTTTTCCGGTGGCTCCTCCTCCAGTAAATGTTGAGCTATCGATAATCCGGGAAGAAGATTGAATATTGCTAATAACGGTATCAGAAATAAATTTATTTTCATGGATTATACGCCTTCGCCATATCGGCATTACCCTGTAAAAACGCATGCCCCGTCCGGTTTTTAGAGAATTTTCTCCAATTAAAGTGAATACAATATCTCCAAGTCAAATGATGCCTCCTTGAGGAAATCCACCACAATCTTCAAGAAAAACATAAGAAAGCATATAAGAGAAGCGATGATACATCCCAATGAGACCTTCCAGAGGCAGTCTTTCATACCGGAATTCACAGACAAAAAGATAGATATTAAATTTTTCTAACACATTGCTTTTTTACCGCTAAACTTCTAATGATACAGGCTGTTTACTCTCCTGGCGGTCTATACCGGATTCCATAATCGGGTCTTGAATACCTGCATAATACTCTTTTAACAGCATATACTGGTCAAAAAACCCGCGTGCGGAAGCACCCAGAGGATGTTTAAAATAAATTGCCAGTTGTGATTGTATCCCGTAGTCTCCCCGCCTGAGGGCGAATTCCATAAGTCTGATCAAATCTATGATTAAAGGAGCTGCCAGGATGGAATCCCTGCCCAGCCAGTTTATCTTTGCACTCATGGGCATACCCAGCCACCCTGAAAAATCGATGCTTTCCCAAGCCTCTTTGTTGTCCCCCCTCGGTGGATAGTAATGGATATCCACAATATGGGTAAAATGGTTATATCCCAATACAGGCTCCAGCACCCCCAATTTGTCCTCCATCTTGGTCTGTCTGTGTTCGGGCATGGAAAGTACTAAACCATCGTTATTTCCCAGAATATTCGTACTGTACCATCCCTGCAGTCTTAGGTTCCTGATCTTAAACATCTGTCCAATGACCGTCTTCATAAGGGTCTGCCCCGTATTCCCATCCCTGCCAGCCAGAGGCACCTTCTTCTCCATGGCAAGCTGCACAAGGGCAGGAACTTTTAAAGTTACGTTCGGGGTAAAATCAACAAATGAACATCCCGTCTCGATAGCGGCAAGGGCATACAGCATGGCCGAGCTTATAGATTCGTCATTCTCAATTAATGCCTTTCTGAACTTCGAAATGTCCTCATGAATGTCTTTTAACTGGACTTGTTTCAAAGGGGAAGCTAAATAAACGACAACGACCTTATCCAGATTGTGCAGTTCCTTAAAAGAAAGGATGTCTTGTTTCAATACATCCAACCCCTCCTGCAATGAAGAAACGGCCATAACATTATCGGCTCTCCTGGCAGCATCAACATCATGTGCTGTTATCACCGCCTTCCATGGCATTATTACTTCCAGCGCTGGACGCATGTCCCCTATCAGCCATGGTTCTAATACTTTGTTAAACCGTGCTGACTTGTACGCATCGTGACCATTAACATCCCAACCTCCGAATACGAACTGGCTAAAACGAACAAGGTCTATGTGCGAAAATAATTCAGTCTCGGTTATCATGCCATCACAATTGTTAGACAGCCCCAATTTTAAGGCAAGAGAGCCTGCCACTGTAGTATTAGCCGTAGCTCCATTCAACCCAACAAATAAAATACCTACTTTGTCACTACTCATAAATAACCTCCCCTATAAAACAATTGACAAAACTACTTTTCTAATCAGTGCAATGTTTCTACTGCAATACGATCTTCAGGTAAAACGGGTATACACCTTATTTGCGCCTCTTTTACAATTTGATCGAGATACGTTGAATAATGGGCATCTTTATCCAATATCAGAAAGTCGACAAATGGCACTAACGCAATTACTGAAGTGTCTAAATCACCGGTATTCTTCGCATAGCAAAGATGCATATTCGTGGTCCCGCAAGACTCGAGTTTTCTTGTCACTTCAATGAACCTGTCAAGACTGCTGATTATCATCGCTGACATGATTTACCTCTTTTTGTTCTTTTTCTTTTTGTTAATTTATTCACATTATATTTATACGGCTTAAGCGTGCTGGCAGACACAATAAGTGTTGTTGCATTATGGATAAGAGATGAAAAAACGGGGCTTATCATTCCACCAACGCCGAGTCCTATCAAAGTTGTATTGATTCCCATAATATATCTGAAATTCTTTCTAATGCGAAACATTGCTTCTTGAGCAATCTCCCTCACCTCAATAATTCCCTCAAGCTCTCTATCTAAGAGCAAAATATCACATGCCTCTTTTGCGATATCTGCTCCGTGCTTCATAGATATGCCAACATCTGCATATGAAATAGACGGGGAGTCATTTATACCGTCTCCAACCATTGCAACCACATAACCATTACCTTTTAAATTTTTAATTATTTCTGTTTTTCCTTCAGGAAGTATCTGTGCGTGATATTCCTCTATCCCAAGTCTACTTGCCACATTCCGTGCAGTAGCATCATTATCGCCGGTCAGCATAATGATTCTCTCAACACCCGAAGCCATAAGCATGCTGAGAAATTTTTTCAAATCTTCTCTTAAGCGGTCTTCAATGGCTATAACACCTGCAAGCTTGTTTTCCACAGCTACATAAAGTATTGAATATCCCTTATCCATAAAATCTTTTATTACTGGTTCTTCACATTCCACATTAATCCCATTGTCTTCACATATAAAGTGTTTACTCCCTACCAGTATCCTTTTGCCTTCAATTCTTGAAGCAATGCCATGAGCAAGGACATATTCAACCTCTGCATGGTTCTCCTCATGGATAAGGCCTTCATCTTCTGCCTTTTTAACCACAGCGGTTGCTACCGGATGTGGAAAATGTTCTTCTACACATGCTACGTTTTTTAATAAGTATTCCCGGTTAAAACCGTTAAAAGAGAGGAGATCAAAAACTTTTGGCTTTGCTTCTGTAAGGGTTCCTGTTTTGTCAAATACAAAGATGTTTGCCTGTGCCAATTTTTCTATAAATCTACCGCCTTTTATGAGGACACCGCGCCTTGATGCAGCTATCATTGCTGACATAATCGTCAATGGGGTTGATAATTTAATGGCGCATGAGTAATCTACCAGCAGTACTGAGACAGCCCTCAACGGATTGCTTGTAAAGAGGTATATCAGCCCACTCAATATGAAGCTATAGGGAACAACCCTATTTGCAAGCCTTTCTGCATAGTTTTGCACATCTGCCTTTAAACCTTCTGACTCTTCAATTACCTTAATTATTTTGGAGACCCTTGTTTCATCACTTACTTTTATTGAGTTTATTGTTAAGAGGCCTTCTTCCAGGACAGTACCTGCATAAACCATTGATCCTGCCCTTTTAGGCACAGGAAATGGCTCACCTGTGATTGAAGACTGATTGACCAACGCCACACCCTCTACTACAATGCCATCTACAGGGATGCTACTCCCCGTCCTTACAACCACAAGGTCGCCTACAGCTATATCCTTTATATTGACCCTCATTTCCCAACCGTTCCTCTTTATCCATGCCCATTCATCTCGCCTCTGGAACATCTTTGAAAGGCTTTCCCTTGACTTCTGCCGTATCCGTTCCTCAAGGTAATTGCCAACCTTCAGAAAGAATGTAATTAAACTTGCTGTCAGGTAATCCCCTCTAACCAATGAAATACCTATAGCTGTAGAGTCAAGGGTATCAACGTTCAGTCGTTTGTTCATGATTGCCCTTAAACCTTTTTTAAAGATAGGCATGGCACCATACAGAGCGAATAATGGCGCTAGTATGAACGGTATAATTGGTCTCGCTATCAAGAGGGTTCCAGCTAACATCGCAGCCTTTTTTTTCTGTTCAAGTATATTTTGCTTAAAATTTTCTTTTCTTACAAAAGTTAATGGCGTCTCTTTTATTATCTTCAACAAGGCATCTCTTACATTATAATTGCCGTTGTATCTAACAAGGAGGCTCGCGGTTCGGTAATTGAAGGATACCTTCTGAACCCCCTGAATTACCGAAAATAAGCTCTCTATCCGGGAATTATCCTGAGTATGCCTTTTGGGTAAGTTGAGGCATATCCTTATCCTTTGAGGGAGATTATGAACAATTCTATAATTCATTACTTCTTTTCTTGCTCCTCAGAGAGTTTCTCGAGCATCTGTTCCATCCTTTCAAGTCGGGTCTCTGTTTCCTGCCTTTCCTTGATTCTCGAAAATATATATGCCCCAACAATTACAGCGCCGGCACCGCCGGCAATACTTAAAAGCGAA
>VGXX01000144.1 GCA_016873155.1 Planctomycetota bacterium
AGGAAAGGAGCATTGATTCCAGTTCTTGCGGGGATTTATCAAGAGACTCCCTTACCTGTTTGAGGAAATCGTAGCTTGCATCGATCTTGTCTTTCAATATCAACTGGATGATGAGGATGCTACTGATTTTTTCGATGAGTTTATCGGCATTGGGTATGTTCAAACCAGACATCTTTTCTTTGATTTCGAGCTTTTGGTAGAGGAGGTCAACAGAAGGGGTTAGTGTGCCGGTAAAGTCGTCAAAGAGGGCGTTTTCCTTCTTCAAATTCAGTACGTTAGCGGCTGAATCAATAACGGTAACCGTCATGGGCGCAGGACCGCAGAGGTAAAACGCTATATTCGGGTCGGGCGAGAGATATTTTCTCAGGAGCGGCCCGATGAAACCAACCTGTCCCTTCCACCGGCTCCCCTGTTCATCCACAAGCCCCTGTTCTTTGATAATCTGCCGGTCTGCCTCAGAAACGTTATAAAAACATTTTTTGTCCACGTCGTTCATCTCGGCAGGATTATCGCCGCGAAATGCCCCGGAAAGTACCGGTATAAATTGAAAATTGGGATTCGCACGTTCCCACTTTAACCACTTGGGCAAATAGACCGTTGGAATATCCTGGAATCGTCTTTCACCCAGGAAAAATATGGCCTTGTCCTGCCTGCCTTCCTGAAACCATTGTTCCATGACTGCCAGTATGGGCGCCAAACCAGCTCCGCCGGCAACAAATACGGCGGTATGCGGTTGCTCCTTCAACATAAAATGGCCATACGGACCGGTGAAACGTATTTTTTCGCCGAGGAAGAAATTCCACAGGTTTTGCTCCTGGATATACTCATGCACGCAGGCCGGTCCTATGCAGGGAGGTCCACCCTTATCAAGAGGCATGCATGCATCTACCGGAGCCATGCGAACGATGAGTTTCAACAGGTCGGGTTCTGTAGAGGCAAGGGAATATCCCCTGTACAGCGTGGTGCCAGGCACATAGGGAATGAACTCTTTCCCTAATTTCCGGCATGCCTCCTTAATCAAATTCCCGTATTTTTTATAATGTTCTTCTGCAAAATCCTCGGGAATGGCAAGCTGGATATACTGACCCGGCTTGTACTGAATAGGTTTTGAGGGTTTTAGCCACATCTCCATCTTATCGCTGGTAATGGGTATTTTCTTTATAACACGGGCTGTGTATTTTTTAACGTGCAAGGTATCTTTGGGCAGATACAGACTTACATCCTTTTCCACCCTGACCTGACATGCCAGTCGCACATATCCATCACCAACCTTTTGATCCAGGAATTTCCGGGCAGTTTCCCTTGTTCTCATATCAAAATGCGGCGTCTCTACGGACGTATAAAACCCGACATCTGTGTGGAGTTTTACCTTACACTGTCCGCACGTGGCCATACCACCGCAGGCAGCGGGGATGTTGAACCCCCTGTTCTGAAGCAAAGACAAAAGTCTTTCCCCACCCTCAATATCGAGTTCTTTCCTGTATTCATCGTCGCTTAATACGACAAGTTTGCGTTTCTCACCGCGACCAAAGAACTGGTAAACAACCTCGCTGAATATGCTCAGGAGCAATACCAGCAAGGCAAGGATGCCTGCGCCGAGGACGAGAGGGATGGTCATTGTTTTTCTCCAAGCTTTTTTGCGATACTTTTTAAACGTACAGGAATTTCAATGATTTTATAATTCCCCTCTAAAAAGAGGGGATAAAGGGGTGTGTAAGTTTGCCGCAACACACCCCCAGCCCCTCTTTCTAAAGGGGAGCTTAAAAGTCGCTGCCAAAAGCAGCCTAATTTATGTTTAGGAATTTCAAAATAAACGTAGGATGGGTCAAGCGAAGCGGACCCATCAACGGTTCATGGTTGTTTTTTTGATGGGTGCTCTAACGATTCACCCATCCTACATGATTACCATATCATGACATTGTTTAAAAGTTGTTGGGTTTTTGTCTTTTAAAACCACTGCGGGTTCGGGTTTGCAACCCGAACCCTACGTTTTATATTGTTGACCTCCCCCTGTCCCCCTCTGTGAGGGGGATAAAGGGGGAGGCACAGAGCGTTATTACCCAAATAAACTCATGGGTTCAGGTTACAAACCTGAACCCGCCGGCCCGCCGGCGGGAAATCTTCCCCTGCTTTAAAGTCGAATATTTCAAACCTTTTAACTGCTCTACTATTTTGTAATAACTTTAACGCCCTTAGCATTCTTCAGGCTTTTTAAATATTTAACTCTCTCTTTACATGTGTTTTCGTATGCCTTCCATTCCATGTAATCATCCCACTTTTCAAAAAATATGAATCATCCCAATTCCGGTAAAGATGGCGGCCATAATACCTAAAAGCAGGATAGCTACCGTGTCTTCGTCCCAGGCATTGGTGGGTACGAACAGACGCTGACGTCGTAACAGGGCAAGCCACACAACGACCATCATCCAGTGAAGCCCGTACCCAAACGCCGTCGTCGTAGTAACCAGAAACTTTGCCCCTGTGGGAATGGTGAACGTGGCGCTGGCAAGGACAATACAATTGACCGTAATCAATTCTAAAAACTGTCCCATCTGCTCGTATACGTTCTTTGCAAATTTCCTCAGCAGCACGCTCAATACCTGCACAAAGACGGCAATGGTAACGATAAAGACCGTCAGATAGAAAATATTCTCCAGCCGTATCGGGAGAGACGAATATTTACTCAGAAAATCACTGCACCTAACCAGTACGTGGTTATACACAATCCAGTTTAATGCGGTGGATAACGTCGTGACTATAATTACTGCCACCCCCATCTTCCACGCCGCATCGATCTGGCGCGACTTATTGATCAATGGACACAACCCCAAAAGCTTACTCAGCACAATCCCGTCAAAGAAAAGGGCATTGAGTAAAACGGGAAGAAGGATAATGTAATACTGATTTATGGTAGGAATTGTTTTTATGTGTATGATCATGCTTATAAACAAACAGACGCCCAACCCTAAAACTATTAAAGACGTTCTGGATATTCCCACCTTTGGACGGGCTTTAGGCAAAGGAGTTCCACCATTTGTGGCCGATGCACATTCGCACGCGGAGGCTTCCGGACATACGATTCCAGTTTTAATAAAAAAGGGACGCAAGAGGAGCCTGAAGGCTGCCAACGCAAAGAAACCACCTACCGGCGTGACCATAAGGACGACCCGTGGAAATGTCTCCGAAAGCACAGGAATGCCTAGAATTGTTCCAAAACCCAGCGGTTCACGCAAAAACGCAAGCAAGACCAGGGCCATAGAATACCCAAGGCATGCCTTAAAAATCTTCCTCTGGGCTTCCCAGAAATCCACCGTCAATCCCTCTGAGATTACGGCAAGCACGATGCAGTTGGTGGTGATAAGGTCAATATATGCCTTAATATTCGCCGTAATTTCGGGTACAAATGCCTGTGCAAAAAACCCAAAGATGGCCACAAAGACGGATACAATAATCATTAAAAGAGAAATCTTATGATGCGTCCCGGCTGTGGATATCAGCCTTTTGAAAGGATAGACCAGACAAAAACTACCGGCAGTTACAAGTGTTACGCCGATTCCCATAGTCAGGGAATTTTCCAGTTTATTCGTTACCGCAAGAGAAGAACAAAATCCAAGTCCGGCGCCTGCCGTTAAGATGAGATTGTCCCTCATGAAGTACTTAGAAATCTTTCGTATGTTTCGCTTTAATACTACCATGCAATCTCCTTTTGCCCTGCCCAGAATTCTTTCATGGCGTCATTGAGAAATGATTCGATCCCCCTGCTTGTATTCGTTGCGCCTGTAATCGCATCAACCTCATTATTGCCCTCAGCCGTTCTACCCTTGACCACTATTATTTTAGGCCGCAATTTCTTACCTGCAAATTGGTTTTTAAACCGTTCTTCTGTAATTCTGCCGCCTAAACCGGGCGTTTCACTATGATCCAGCACCTCAATGCCTTTTAGCGTTTCCATGTCCGGTTCTATGCAAATGAAAAGCGACATGACACTTGACTTATTGTAACCGTATCCCAGTTTTGATTCTACAAATCCGACGCCCTGAAGCTTTCCATCTTTCACATACTTATACAATCTTTTTCCACCCTTCGGTTTCTCTGCGGCTGTTTGTGCGCCTGTGGGCTGAATTTCAAAGGATGGCACTGGCGGCTCTTCTACCGTTATATTTTTCTTAAATACCTCCCGAATATCCTTTTTGTCAAAGCTCTTAAAGGTAAAACCCAGCAGTCTTTTTTCTATGGTACGATATGGCAGTTTAAAAATATCCAGCACGGCGCGTTTCTCTTTTATGTCATAGTATTCGGCAATTTTGGGGGCCGTATAAAAATATACCATGAGAAGACCCGCACAGGGCAAAAAGGTAATCAAAATGATTGAAGCAATACGGAGTATAATTTTTTTTAATTCTTCCATATACCTAAGTAACCACAGATTTCACTGATGACACAGATTATTTTTGTTAAAAAACTCATGGGCCAAAGGCTCACAAAAGAGCATGAAAATACTTCACCCTCCCTTTAATCCCTCCCATCGTTCGACTGAGCTCACGACGAAGTCAAGGGAGGGAAAGTTCCCTCGCCCCTTGTGGGAGAGGGTCTGGGTGAGGGGTATTTTCGTATCAACACTATAACGAATTCCAGCCACTTATGTACGATACCTGATTTTCACCATTAACGATTGAATCGGTATAGCCAATAAATTCATAAGCAGTATCGAATACATCACCCCTTCTGGCAAACCGGTAAAATCCCTTATGAGCACAGTAATGAACCCGCACCCGGCGCCATATATCAATTTTGCAGCCTGATTATACGTCGTCGTTATCGGATCGGTTGCCATATAAAAAGCGCCCAAAATTAGCCCGCCGCTCAGTATCTGGAATAAGGGAGGCGCCACTGCCTTACCCATAATTAACGACAAAAACACGGAAAAAATAAGCACACTCCCCAGATAGGATACGGGTATCCTCCAATTCACCACCCTGATTTTGATTAGCCACAGACCTGACAATATCAACGCCAGCCGGCACGTTTCACCCAGAGAACCACCCGATGACCCCACCAAGAGTGAAAAATATGATACAACTTCACCATTGGTCTTAAATGCCGTCAACGGTGTAGCGTGGGTTACGGCATCAAGTCCATAACGAAAAGAATGCAGATCGGGCATGCCCACAAAGGGCATTTGATAACCCGTAACCAGGAGAGACGGAAAACAGATGGTTAAAAACAAACGACTGAACAGGGCAGGATTCACCAGATTATTCCCAACGCCGCCCAGCACATTTCTAAATAAAATGGCCAGCGCCGCTCCCAAGCCCACCAACCAAAGGGGCGATTGCGGCGGCAATATTGCAGGAATAAGGAGACATGTTACAAATCCGCCCTCGCTGATATGATCCTCCCGCGCGATAATAGCCCAGAGCACATCAACAACAAACACGCCAATAATAAATGAAACCAGCAGTCTGGATACAACGCATTGCCACCCAAAAAAATACAGGGCCGGAAGCACCCATCCAATAACCAATGCCACAAGCACGGCCCCCATAAACCTTTTCACATCATAATTATTTCGGATAAAGGGTTGTGTCCGGGTAGTTTCCTTTGTGCTCCGGAGGAGACCGTCAAATGCGCCAAAAATTGCGCCAAAGAGAAAATCGACCTTCGGGTGGGTGTGAATAAAGGATTCCACCCTGTCGAGACTCTTGCTTAAAATCGGCTCCAATGGTTTTAGGATATTTTTCATGTCCATACTTTATTATCGAAACTTAACCATCTGAAACAGTTCGTGTATGAGGGGTTAGCGGAGCGAATCCATCACTACCGCTCCATTGCGGGTTCACGTTTGCAACGTGAACCCTATGTTTTATATTGCTGATTCCGTCATTGTCCGCACAGAGTGTTATTACCACATAAACTCATGGGTTCAGGTCACAGACCTGAACCCGCCGAGGGGGGGGATGGACGAAACCATTCCTTTTCCTCTATACGCTTTGCGACTCTCCCCTCACAGCGCCTTGCATTCCTTGATGATATGTAAGAGTTCTAATTTAGACGGGCAGATGAAACTGCACAAGCCGCACTCAATACATTTTTCTAAGTTATAGAGGCTCGCCTTATGCTTTTCTCCTCTCTTGTAACTGTGATAGTAGAGCGCCGGTTCTAAACCCACGGGACAAATGTCATCGCAAAAATTGCAATAGACGCACCGCCTCAATTCTCCAAGCATGTTTGTGGTCAATACCAACTCATCCGATTTGAACATGGGAAACATTACCTTCTGGTCCAGTTCCTCTAGAACCACAATATTATTGATAGACCATTCCATCTTCTGTGATAAATCCGTTATCTCCCTGCCGTGTAAAGGACCGTTTACAAACACGCGATATTTGCCGGACTCTTTAATCCTATTCCGGAGTATTTTTTCAAGAGACGTCCCCAGTTGTACATTGATAATCTCATTCTCCTTTAAGCCCGTGCCTGAAAGGGCAATAAAACGAGAGTCAACCTTATTCCCCAGCATACAGTTTTCATAAATGGCCGTTACCGTTTGCGCATCCAGAATCAATACCCCCTGAGTCGTTGTATCCTGACCGAAATTTGTTTCAATGCCTAAAACAACCTTTAAAAGAATAACGGGGTCGTCTTGAGGATATTTTGCGTCTACCGCAAAAACCTTCATCCATTCAGCATCACCTGCGTAATTCTTTACCGCGGCATTAGGTTCGTCTTCTTTTTTGTTTATAGCTATGGAGTAGCTAGCCTCAGGGAAGTAACGTGTTTTTATCTCTTTGAGCTTGTTGAGGAATGCAGCCGTCTTGTGTTCAAGGATTACCCAGTTAGGCAATGCCCATGGTTCGGTAGGACACAGATTCACGATGACATGTTGAATCTTTTGAGCAGGAACACGAAATTCAAATACTTCAGGAATGCCATCCGATGAGATTCTTTCTATAATATTGCAAAATCTTAACGGATAGGTGTCCAGGAGATTAAAACCACCTTTAAACCCTATATTTTCCTTCTCTTTAAGCACGTCTTGATCGCCAGATAATCAAAAATTATATGAATTAAAGAAAAATGCCTCAGTAACATATCAATAAGGCATCAAAACGTCAAGCAATAAATCTCTTATCGCTTTTGCCCAGTTCGAGAATCAGAGGGATTTCTCCACAGTCCGGGAATTTGTGGCATTTGACGCATTCAGACCATATCTTGTGGGGAAGGGTTTCCTTCTCTACTTTGCGGAATCCGCATTTCTCAAAGAATTCAGGCACATACGTAAGGACGAACATCTTTGCGATACGCAGCTTGCGCGCCTCCCGTATGCAAACCCTCACCAATTTTTTGCCGACCCCATGCCGCTGGGAGGATTCCTGTACAGCAACTGATTTTATCTCTGCAAGGTCTTTCCAGAAAATATGGAGCGCCGCACAGCCCACCAGGGTATCATCCTGAATAAACACAAAAAAATCCCTGATATTCTCGTACAGTTCACTCAACGACCGCGGCAACATCACATTTTTAGCCGCAAAGTCGTTGATGAGTTTGTATATCTTTTCTACGTCATCTATAGTCGCTTTTCGTAACATTTATTAATATTTATAAGAGTTCAATTCACCACTAAGGCGCATGGAATACAAAATTACAACCCCCTTACCCCCTAGTTTTTTAAGGGGGAATTCGTAGAGACGCACTGCGGTGCGTCTGTACTCCCCCTTAAAAAAGGGGGATGTGGGGGTTGTTATGCACCCTTTACGTCTTTGCGGTAAATTACTGCATCTAAATCAACCAAGCACATTATATTTTCTTACCCTGAAATCGACGCCCAACTCCTCGGCTATCTTTCTGCACTTCTCTGTATCTACATCGGGTAGTTCTACAATAGAAACCAGCACGTTGGGTATAACCTGTTTTGCATCCTTAATAAATTGAATCAGGGCAGGATAAGTCTTTTTCCCAAAAACAGGTTTACATATCTCTTCATATTTCTCAGCAGTCTCTGCATTCAAACTGATGCAGATAGTATCAATCAATCCTTTCAATTCGGGAATAATGGACCTTCCATTGATCAGGTCTCCGTGACCATTGGTATCCAACCGGATACGCTTCCCCTTCGATTTCAGAAATTTTGCCAC
>VGXX01000145.1 GCA_016873155.1 Planctomycetota bacterium
AAATACCATTTGTGTCGCAAAAGAAGTTGGATTGGAAATATGCAGCGGCGCAATTTTTGGCGTTGGGGAAACGGCAGAGGACCGTATTGACCTTGCATTCACCCTGAAAAATCTTGATGTCGACGTCATTCCTCTTAATTTCTTACATCCTGTTTCCGGCACGCCCTTAGAAAACAGTCTTTCGTTATCCCCGATGGAGGCGTTAAAAATTATTTCCGTATTCCGATTTGTTTTGCCTGATAAAGAAATTAAGATTGCAGGCGGGCGGGAAAAAAATCTTCGGGATTTGCAATCATGGATGTTTTATGCGGGCGCCAATAGCACCATGATCGGGAACTACTTGACAACGAAAGGAAGAAAGGTCGAAGATGATTTGGAAATGATAAAAGATCTCAATTTGGAATTGCAAACATTATAACCTGAACGAGTCGGAAGAGTCCTTGAATGGGAATTTACGATTTGGGATTTGGGATTTAATAAAATTGTAAATCGTAATTCGTAAATCGTAAATTTTTGCTAAACTTGTCCTCGTAAAAACGGGGGAGTGTCAAAATATTTTTTGTAAGCACCTAAGAGGATAGTTTTTTAGGGTTTATTCTAAAAACAACATCCATATCATAGCTATTTAACATTCTATAAGTAATAAAATAGGTAAGAGGTTTTACCGGATTAAATACCTGGTCAAAAACCAAATGTATTGCAAATCCCAGGGTTGTAAAAGATAAAAGGTAATTAAAATGGGAGAATAAACACAGGCATATCAACCCAAACAAGAGTTCGTAACTGTGGAGGTATAAATAAGCCTTTTTTATTTCCCCATTTTCGCACGCATTGTGAAATCTTTTGACGGTAAAACCTTTACCAACATTTTTATAAAAATCCCATATATGATCGACGTCCACCAGCCACCCGACTAAGAAACATGCAATACTGGGGGAAATTGTTTTTGTTGTTAGAAAGGCAGCCGCACCCGTAATAATCGATGTACCCAAATGACAGATAGGTTTCATGTATAGTCCTTAAGAGAAGAGATAAATAATTATCTGCGTTTTTGAAATATTTTCCCCATGAATCGAATAGATTTAACTACGAACCCAAAGAACACGATGAAAATAATTAAAAGGGATCCACATATGGTAAGAAGATATATCAGCAGTGTGTAAGTTGCTGTATAAAAATTTGCAAGAGGATTGCTTATAATAAACGCAGTAAAAGCCGATAACACCAGAAGAAATGTGAATGCCGATATGCTCCTGGCAGTAAATAATCTCCTTCTGTGTCTATGCCTTCTCGTGGTCTTGTGAATAGTATCCATATAACAGTCTTTATAATCTGTAGTTTATAAAATGTGTTTGAGAAAACTATTATAAACAACGGTATAACATAAAAGCAAGGAAACGTCTATTCAATGGGGCTAAATTTTATTTTAGATGAATTGAAGTCATTGAGAGAGCGGGCATTGATGCGTGAATATAGAACCATTGAAAGCGCCCAAGGTCCCTACATTCAAATAGAAGGTAAATCCTATCTTTCGTTCTGTTCAAACAACTACCTCGGACTTGCCAACCACCCAAGGATAAAACAAGCTGCCATTGCAGCCATTAACCAATATGGATGGGGTACAGGCGCATCACGACTGGTTGCCGGGAATATGACACTTCACCAGGAACTTGAAAAGAAGATTGCAGATTTTAAAGGCACAGAGGCTGCTCTGCTGTTCCCTACCGGCTATATGGCCAATGTGGGCGCTCTCTGTGCCCTTGTCGGGAGGGAAGACATAGTCATTGGAGATAAATTGAACCATGCAAGCATTATCGACGGCTGTCGTCAATCAGGCGCGACATTCCGTGTTTATCCGCACAATGATGTAAGCCAACTAGAATCTTTGTTGCAGAGATCTTCCAAGCATCGGAGAAGGTTGGTGGTTACAGACAGTGTATTTAGTATGGACGGTGATACTGCTCCGCTGCCAGAAATTGTAGAAATTACCCAAAAATATGATGCCGTACTCATGGTTGACGATGCCCATGCCATGGGGGTATTTGGTCAACAGGGGAAAGGCATGATCGAACACTATGGACTTGAAGGAAAGATTGATATTATTATGGGGTCATTGAGCAAGGCGATTGGAAGCATCGGCGGGTTTATTGCCGGGAATAAGGATCTCATAGATTTTTTTAAAAATAAGGCACGATCTTTTATTTACACAACGGCGCTGCCGCCCGCGGCATGTGCCGCATCTCTGGCGGGACTGACGCTTATCCAGGAAGATACAACCCTTATCGCCAAGTTATGGGAAAATATACGATATTTAAGGTCTCATCTGTCGAAATTTATAAGCAATATTTCCGGAGAAAGTCCTATCATTCCCATTATTATCGGATCGGCGGAAGATGCGATTAATGTATCCACAAGACTTTATGAAAATGGCATTTTGATCCCTGCGATTCGCCCCCCCACCGTACCTTTAGGTACAAGCCGATTGCGCGTTTCATTAATGGCCACCCACAGCAAAGAGGATATAAACAGGTTGATAGATACATTGAAGGACATTGGGGTGTTAACTCATGGAAATGCAAAACATGTTAAGGAAGATTATGCACAGACCGACGTGGGTTGAAATTGACTTAAATGCCCTGAGGCATAATTTGTTGGCAATAAAGAAATGGGTTGGACCACAGATAAAAATTCTGGGTATTGTCAAAGCTGATGCCTATGGACATGGCGACTATGAGGTTAGCAGGGTTTTGTTAAACAATGGTGTTGAAATGCTCGGCATCGCAATCCTCGAAGAAGGAATTCAATTAAGGGATAAAGGTATAAAAGCGCCATTATTGCTTCTCGGAGGCATCTTTGAAGAGCAAATCGATACGGTTATCCAATATGGCTTAACACCTACGGTTTATGATTTGAAGCTTGCTGAAGTATTATCAAAAAGGGCGTATTATTTTAATACGATTATGAAAGTTCATGTGTATGTGGATACGGGCATGGGTAGTATTGGCGTAAAGTATGACAAGGCCGTAGAGTTTGTAAAATTTGCAAAAAATCTGAAAAACCTTCTCGTTGAAGGCATATACACACACTGTTCATCTTCTGATGAGAAGGATTCAGCATTTACAAATTTACAGATAAAAAGGTTTAGAGACGTACTTGATGCTCTGGATGCGTCAAAGGCGTGTATTCCATTAAGACATATGGCAAACAGCGGGGCAATTCTCGGTTATCCAGAAGCTTATTTTACTATGGTTAGACCCGGTCTGTCGCTCTATGGATTATATCCCTCAGAGGATGTTTCAAGAGATATAGGCATCAGACCTGTTATGAGCTTTAAGACGAGGGTTATTCACATTAAAGAAATGGACACAGGAGACGTGGTCGGCTATGGGCGGGGATACAGTAATATCAAGCCCACCCGTGTCGCAACCCTTCCTTTGGGATACGATGATGGATATAACCGGTTACTTTCGAATCAAGGAGAAGTCCTTATCAGAGGCAAGAAGGCATTTGTTATCGGGCGGGTTTGTATGGATCAATGTTTCGTAGACGTAACCAACATAAAAGATGTTTCTGTTGGAGATGAAGTCGTATTATATGGCCGTCAAGGACAGGAAACGATACCGATAGAATCTATTGCCAAACAGCTAAACACCATTCCTTATGAGGTTACTTGCAGTATAAGTAAACGTGTGCCGAGAATCTATACCAACAAAGAAGACTAACTTATTCACCGGTATTTAACTCAATCCTAATTTATCCATCTTATATCTCAGTATCCTTCTTGTCGTTTTGAGTATCTGTGCGGCCCTGGTTTGTATGCCATCTGCTTTTTGAAGGGCTTTTTCTATAAGCTCTCTTTCCGTGCGGGAGACTACTTCATCAAGTGATCCGGCATCCAATAATTCAAGTAAGCCGTTAGAATTGTATGAGGCATGATGATTGTCTCCACTTTTGATTTCCACAGGAAGGTGTTCTTCGAGAATGGTATCGCTATCTCCATACAGGGTAAGTATCCTTTCGAGTACGTTTTTAAGTTCTCTTATATTTCCAGGCCAATAATAGTTTTCAAACAGTTTCATTACGGCAGGCTGAATCTTTTTGGTTTTAGAGTAAAGTTCTTCTTTATACTTTTGAAAATAATGTTTTACGAGGAAAGGAATATCTTCTCTCCTGTTTCTTAGAGCAGGCACGTCCAACGGAACGACATTTATCCTGTAATACAAATCTTCACGGAACGTCCCTTTCGTTATTGCGGTTTTAAGGTTAATATTGGTACTCGCAATTAGCCGAACATCAATACTGATTGTTTTCGTTCCACCTACGCGGACGAACTCATATTCCTGCAAAACCCGCAAAAGTTTAGCTTGATTGGACAAACTCATTTCACTGATTTCATCCAAAAATACCGTGCCGCCATTTGCCAGTTCGAAACGTCCTATTTTTTTGTCAGTTGCATTGGTAAATGACCCCTTTTCGTGGCCGAATAATTCACTTTCTAACAAGTTATCAGGAAGATTAGGGCAACTCACGGCAACAAAAGGCTTATTCTTTCTCGGACTCTGTAAATGAATTGCCCTTGCAATAAGTTCTTTTCCTGTGCCGCTTTCACCCGTAATTAATACAGGCGAATCTCCTTTCGCCACCCTGATAATTGTATCAAATATCTGTCTCATGGCAGGGCTTTGTCCGACAATGTTGTTGAATTCAAAATTTTTGTTTAATTCTGATCGAAGATATGCCACCTCATGCGCAAGTTCTCCCGAGCGGAGGGTTTTGTCGATGACAAGTTTAATTTCCTCCACATCAAATGGTTTGATAATGTAATCAGAGGCGCCTAATTTCATGGCCTCAATAGCCGTTTTCACTGCTTTTATGGCAGTAACCATTATGACCTCAACATCGTTGTTTATTTTTCTTATTTCACTTAAAACCTCCAGTCCGGACATACCCGGTAACATAATATCGAGAATCACCAGATTAACACATTCATTACGAAGGATTTCCAATGCCTTTAAACCGTCAATAGCAGTAAGGACTCTGTAATCTTCTTTTAATATCATTCTAAACGATTCAAGGATACTTAACTCATCATCAACTACTAAAATAGTCCTCATCGTATTTGACACCTCACGTTAATGGAAGTGCTTCATTAGGTATTGCCATATTTTTACTATTTATGTGAAATCTAATTCGTGCAGCAAAAAACCTTCCGAAAATTCAGACAAATTATCCTTTTCTGCAATCAATTTTAAATTTTCATTTATAACTTACTTTTACATATAAACTTAGTCTTGTTTATATTTATCATTTTAGCAAAAAATTGTTCTATAAACAAAATTACCTGACAACAAATTATGAACAAATTTGTGCAATAGCGCAACTTTGTTTTTAGATTTTTAATGATTTGTATTTATGATGTAAAAGTTTTGTTATCGTGTCCGGGATAGGCTTTCCTACAGCATGTCCGTCAATCTTTGAAACGGGCATAATTTCCATAAGGGAGTTGGTAATGAAAACTTCGTTTGCCCCAGGAATCCTTTCCACTTTGAAAAGCTCCTCAGAGGCATGAATACCGTTTTCCTTGCACAACTCTAAGACCATCTTCCGTGTAATACCTGGTAGTATATTGGCCTTCAGAGAGGGGGTAATAACGGTGTTCTTCTCAACAACAAATATATTACTAACGGCACATTCGGCGACATAATTGTCCGTGTTCAGAATGAGTGCGTCGTGGGCGCCCTTTTCAGATGCCTCTCTTTTAATAAGGTAATTGGTCAAAAAGTTGAGTGTCTTGTGACATGATATGGGACAGGTTGTGCTCCTGCGAATATGAGAAGTGATAAGCGATACGCCTGTTTTATACAGTGATGCTGGATAGGAGGCAAGCGGTTTTGCATAGATAACAAAGGTGGGAGTGTATGTGCCTTTGGGAATGAGTCCATTAACTCCAGGTCCTCGAGATAGTGTCATCCGGATATAGGCATCTTGTAAATTATTCGCGGCAAGAAGTTGTTCAATAATCTGACGTATTTGCTGAGATGTATAACGAAAAGGAATGTCAAAATATTGCGCGGAATTTGAGATACGGGTAACATGGTCTTCTAGTCGAAATGGTTTTTTCTCGTATGCTCTAAGAGTTTCAAATAGCCCATCCCCATACAGAAAGCCGCGATCCAGGGTGCTTAAGAGCCCTTCTGTATCTTTGACGATTGTATCATTTAAGAAGATGAGATTGGGCATGGTTTTAGTGAATCGATAAGGGCCTTGGCCTTGTGCATCGTCTCTTCATATTCCTCTTCTTCATTGGAATCGGCCACAATGCCGCTTCCAACCTGGAAGTATACCGTTTTATCCTTTGTAATGAAGGTGCGTATAGCGATATTCAGGTCTGCGTCTCCGTTAAACCCGATATATCCTATAGCGCCCGTATAAACGCTTCTCTGGGTGGGTTCAAGTTCATCAATGATTTGCATGGCGCGAATCTTTGGCGCCCCCGTAATTGAGCCGCCAGGGAATGTGGCCTTGAGCAAGTCGATTACATCATACCGTTCGTGTATATCCCCTTCAATGGTAGAAACCAGGTGATACACGGTTGGGTAAGTTTCTAAAACCTTTCTTTCTGTGACCTTTACGGAACCATAATCGCATACACGTCCGAGATCGTTTCGTTCCAGGTCGATAATCATAGTGAGTTCTGCATCGTCCTTTGGACTGGAGAGCAATTCCTGTTTCATAACCTCGTCGGTCTTCGCATCCTTGCCACGCGGCCGTGTGCCTTTGATTGGGCGAGTCTGGACATGTTTTGCATGTACATTGAGAAATCGTTCCGGTGAGGAACTGACAATGGCAACATCGTCAAAGTTCAGGTAACATGAAAAAGGCGCCGGATTTACCGAACGCAATATTTTATAGAGTTCATAAGGAGGCATATCAAGATGCGTTTCTATACGGTGAGAAAGATTGACCTGATATACATCGCCTGCCGAGATATAGTCCTTGATATGCCTGATTGCGTTCAGATAGCGTTCTTTTGTGAAATTAAACCGCAGCGTGGTTTCAGTTATCTTCGGATCGGGCTTATGATACGCCGTTTCATACACACTATCGGATTTTCTGCACAGCACCTCAACTGCTTGTTTCATCCTGTCTTCCAGGGCGCTGTCTAAACCGAAATCTACCCCGATCACGTGGCACTTTTCCAGAAGATTATCGTAAGAAATGACGGTGTCATAAAACCCCATATACATATCCGGGAGTCCAATATCATCAATGGCATTGTTTGGTAATCTTTCAATAAAATGGCACAAATCATAACCAAAATATCCTACCACACCGCATTGAAAGGGAATTGAATCGTTTGTGTTTTTTAAAGAAAACTGCTTTAATAATTCCCGAAAATGTTCAAAGGGATTTCCTTCGATTTCAAGGACGCCTTCTTTATCGGTGAGGGTGATTTTGCGGTGTTTCGTTTTCATTGTTAAGAAGGGCTGAAACCCCAGAAAAGAATATCTCGAAATCCCCTCTATGGGCAAAGCGCTGTCGAGAAAAAACAAATTCTTTTGAGGAACAAAACGGCAAAAAGCTTCCAAAGGGGAACAGGCGTCCCTGACTTCGCGTATAAGAATTTCGCCTTCTATGCACTTGTTTAAGTCCATGTTATAAGCCTTTTCACCAATCCGTTTTTCCTGTACTCGATACCCTCGCCTGTAACCCGCAATCCTGTGCTTCGTTCCAGTATATTTCGAATCCTACGCAGGGTTTTCCCTATAATTCCTGCATTGGTAGACATGATAATGTTACTCCATTCCAGGAGTTTTTCAAGGTTATTTTCAATCGTGAAGTATGGCGCCGGGCGGTCGGTAAGCCAGTAATCGTCAGTTACCAATCCTTTTTGTTTTGCCAGTTCGTAAAGCTCCGTGCCAGGAAACACCATAGCCTCCGAAACCGAAATAAAGTCAGGTCGCACCGTTTCGATCATTCTTGTTGTATCACGCACTGTACGGTCGTCTTCGCCCGGATTGCCCACCATGAGAAGCATCTTGGTTTTCATGCCCATTTGCTTTGTGAGTTTAATGGCGTGTTCAATTTGTTCCGGTGTGGTCTTCTTTTTGATGGCCTTGAGCACCGT
>VGXX01000146.1 GCA_016873155.1 Planctomycetota bacterium
ATTTCTGGCATATCGGTTAGTAATGCCATAATGGCCATTATAAGCCCTACTCCACCTTTGGCGACTGCGTGTTTTAAACCGCGCCTTCCTCTGTTTTCCTGCGCAACTCCGTGTGATGCCTTCCATTTGTATTTGTGTTTGGATGACCAACTGCCAAGCGCAAAAAAGGTAAAGAGGATAAGAAAACCGCCTATTCCAAGGCAAAGATATATTATCGTGCCAACGACAACTCCACCGATGAAACCTGATTTACTAACTGTTTTCAGGTAGTAAGCAAGTAAGCCAAATGAAATATTGATGCCTAATGCAGCGACGACGCTGTACGCATGGCTGAGATGTTCCCAGTTAATAATAGTGGCAGCATACAGGAACAATCCAGCCGTTAGTGGTACGGTAATATTGTCATTGATCTTCAGGGGGAGAGATTCTACTGCTGCCGCCATGAGAGCCGTTAAAAATCCGCAGATAAGAAAATAAGACCACGCTAATGGAGGTTGCATGTGCCATAACATGGTTTGAGCAGGGGATTGACCCAGGCTTACCCACCACATAAGAACGGCAGCGCCGAGTCCGCCAAAGGTGACAAAGGCAGCGGAACCTATCCAGGATTTTTCAGGATTCCAGGGGAGTTTCCTTTTCCCATACATCTTTCCAAAGATGTTGGAGCAACCGTCTCCGATGGACATAATAGCCCACGCCCCCGCCACGATGTACATTTTTTTATAAAAGAGGAGAATGAGAATAAAGACCATTATGCCATAGATGAGTTTGCCGAAGGAAAACCCCTTTTCCTGCTCGTGTTTCCGGAATGCACCTTTTACAAACATTTTTGATAAGAAAAGTCCGTACATGATTCCCACGAATGCAAACAGGAGCGCCTGCCAGGTATTTAAATATCTCAGCAAGAGGACGAATACTACCGGTACGATGTGTTCGATCTTGCGTTTCGTTTCACTTGTCATAGGGTTTGGATAAGCTTTCGGCTATCAGCGTTTAGGATGCAGTTTATCGTCTATTCCCTGATTCCTGAGGACGGATGGCTGTTATTGCGTTTTTATACATCCAGCCCAATGTGTGTTTTCGCTGGTTCAATCGTCCTCGATTGAACCGAAACATTTGGCATTTCACATAACTGATAACTGTTCAAAATATATGGCCTAGCTCAAAATATCTGGTTCAATCTACAAGATTGCACCACCCACGAGAATTTCGGATTATGTGATTCGACTTTCTTTGCTGCCGTTACTTAGTCTTTGTGCGGTTTGTAGCCTGGAGTTTTGTATATCCAGTCAAGGGTACGCACCAGACCCTCTTTTAATGGAATATGGGTATATTCCAATTCCTGTTCTGCCTTTTCCGAACTGAATGCCCAGTCGTGTTTATAGATTTCAATTATGGATGCTGTATGTTTTGGCGTCTTTCCGGATATGCGGGCAGTGAGTTCATCGTATCTAGAGGACATTTTTGCAATCCAAAATGGTATATGACGCCTTGGGGCATTTATTCCACTTAATGCTTCAAGTAATTTAAAGAAATCTCCGATAGAAATGTTTTCTCCGCCAAGAATATACTTTTCTCCGACCTTGCCTTTTTCCATCGCCAGCAAATGGCCTTTTACCACATCAGTGACAAATACATAATTCCACAACTTGCTTCCATCGCCAAGGATTCCCGGTATCTTTCGCCCCAAAAAATCCAGGATGATACGGACAACCAAATTTCCCTCAGTAATTTCGCCCGGCCCATAAATTACACAGGGATACACCGTAATTACGGGCAATCCTTTATTTAAATACCCAGCGGTCAATTGATCAGCAATATACTTTGTCCGTTCATAGTGGTTGTGTAAGTGGTCGGGGTCGTGTTGTGTTTCCTCGGTATTGAGTTTGCCGTTTGACGGGCCAATAGCCATAAAAGAAGAAGTGTACACAAATTTTGTAACTCCCTCTTCCAGGGCGCATTCCATAACGTTCTGAAGCCCTTCCACATTGACCCTGTAAAATTCTGCTGGATTACGCACCCAAGCCTTTACGAGCGAGGCCATATGAAATACCATTTTGCATCCTTTGATGGCTTTCCTGACTGTGTGGATATTTGTCACATCTCCTTCAAGTATTTTTAGTCGTTTATTGTCTGTTTCCTTTAAGAAGCTATTTTTTCTGATCAGGAGGTGGACATCTTCATCGAGATAACCCAATTTCTCTACAAGCTGTTTTCCTAGAAAGCCCGTTCCACCCGTTACAAAGATAGACATAATAGACCAATTATATGTGTAAGTTTTTAGAAATAGTGACGTGTGTCGAATGACGAGTGGGCTAGAAAAACGTCACCCGTCACCTGCAACTCGCCACCTGAGCTTGTTTTTAAGTATTTTTGGTTGTGGCTACGCAACGTTCATAAATCAGGAAATGTCCTTTCCGTTAATTCTCCGAAAATGACCTTCAGGATATCTTTTATCTGTATAAGGCCTGAAACAGTTCCCCGCGTATCTTTGACAATGGCTATATGTAATCCTTTTTGCTGGAATTCTGCGAGTATCTTGCTAATTCTTTTATCCTCCGGGACAAAATAAGGTTCCATCATGAGGTCTTCGAGGACGAAGAGTGGATTATTTATCAACATGTTTATGATTGCTTTTGAATGAATGATCCCGATGACGTTATCAATGCTATGCCTGTATACGGGGTATCGTGTATGACCTTCTTCGGTGACAATTCTCACAATGTCATCGCTACTCATGTCCGCATTTATAGCGACAATCTTGTCTTTTGGCACCATGATCTCTTTAGCGAACTTATCATTCAACTCAAATACCCTGTGCAATAGCTTGTGTTCGCCGTCAGCCAATACGCCAGTTTCCCCGCTTTCCTTGATGATATGCCTTACCTCTTCTCGGGTGAAGATTGTTTTTTTATACTCGATCTTTATGCCAAATAAATTAAAGACCAGATAAGTGATATACGTAATCAATGTAACAATGGGAGAAAGAATCCATCGTATCCACTCGTACGGTTTAACGATCAATAGAGAAAGCCGTTCTGGAAATTGGGTCGCTAATACTTTCGGGAATGTTTCACTAAACATAAGCAAAATAAAGGCAACGATGATTGGCGCCAGCACCACGCCCCACTCACGCAAAAAATATATTGCGATCGTCGTTCCTATTGTTGACACTATGGTGTTGACGATGTTATTCCCGGTAAGAATGGTACTGAGAAGCCTGTCCGGCTCATTAATTACATTAAAAATCGAGATGGCTCTTTTGTTTTTCTGTTTGATCAGAAAATCCAGGCGTGTCTTATTAAGGGAAAAAAAAGCCGTCTCGGAGAGTGAAAAAAAGGCGGAAACAATGAGGAGTACAAAAAAAAGTATCATCATGAAAACTATTATTATAGGTGAGAAGTGCAACGAATCCATAAAGACGCCCTTTTTTATTCCTTCTCTTTTTCAAGGATAAGATTCATGATTTCTTCGGGTGTGTTGGATTTAATGATTTTTTGTTTAAAGGATTCATCGATGAATAAACGGGCTATTCGGCTTAAAAGCCCGAGATATGTGCTATGTGTTCGCTCTTTGGTAGCGATTAAAAAAACCAGATGAACGGGTTTGTCGTCAAGGGAATTGAATTCAATTCCTTGCTCTGAAATCCCCAAACACGCAATAATGTCAGTGACACCTGAAGTTTGTGCGTGTGGTATTCCTATCCCGCCACCGATCCCCGTACTCTTAATCTTTTCTCGTTCTATTACCTTTTTGAGGAGGTCTGCTTCATTAATTACCTTGTCCGAAGTCTTGGCGACATTGACCAATTTTCCCAGAACGTCGTATTTATCCCTGCCATTCAGGTTAATAATGATACGTTCCTTGGTCAGGACATCTGAGAGTTTCACACCCATCCCCTTTCACCGCATAACTGCGCTATAATATTGTATATATTTTAATTTGTGATTAGTAAAAATCAATGCTTTTAAGTTTTTAAAATAAATTCTCATAAAAACTCTGGCCGCACGGCAGGGGGGGAAGACCTAAAATGTCCGCTACGGTGGCTCCCAAATCAGCAAAAGATTGACGAATGCCTAATGATGCAGGAGATTTCAATGCTTTTCCATAGACCAATAGCGGCACATACTCCCTGGAATGGTCTGTGCTCGGTGTGGTTGGGTCACAGCCATGATCTGCCGTAATAAACAAAATATCCCCTTTGCCAAGTGTTTCCAGGATTTCAGGAATACTATTGTCAAAGGTTTTTAAGGCATCCGCATATCCTTTGACATCGTTTCTGTGACCGTATTTCATGTCGAAATCAACAAGGTTTGTAATAAGAATACCTTTAGAATTCTTCCTTCTTATGCATTGTATGGTATGGGTAATTCCATCCTGATTATCATGGGTATGTATTTCTTCTGATAATCCCTTGTGCGCAAATATATCGCCAATCTTACCGATACCGACCACCTCCAGTCCCTTTTGAAGTACATGATCTAAAAGTGTAGACGATGGCGGCGCTAAAGAAAAATCCTTACGCCTGTCTGTCCTGATGAATTGGCCGTTTTTTACGACAAATGGGCGTGCAATAACCCGGCCTACGGCGTGCTCTCCTGTCAGTATCTCGCGGGCTGTTTCGCACATTTTGTATAACTCTGAAATTGGTATAACATCCTCACAGGCTGCGATCTGAAAGACACTGTCGGCTGAGGTGTACACTATCGGGGATTCCGTCTCGATATGTTCTTTTCCCAGTTCCTGAATAATTTCAGTGCCCGAAGCGGGTTTATTGCCCAGGATGGACCGCCCGATTTTGTTTGTAAATGTATTTATGATTTCTTTTGGAAAACCATTCGGATAAGTAGGAAAGGGTTTTCTGGTTATAACGCCCGTCATTTCCCAGTGGCCTGAAGTGGTGTCCTTTCCTGCGGAGATTTCTGACATCTTGCCATAAAAACCTAAGGGGGCAATTGAAGGAGAGACACCCTTGATTGGTATAATTCTTCCAAGCCCCAGTCTTTCCAAATTGGGTAACGGTAATCCACCTAAAACATCCGCAATATTTCCCAGGGTATTACTGCCTTCATCTCCATACAAGTGCGCATCAGGCATGGCGCCGACACCGACACCGTCCAGTACAATAATTATGACCCTTTGTATTGCCTGATTACAACTTTTCCTTTGTTCTGTCACGTCTCCGGCTATGTGGATTGTACCTGCACATTTTCCCTGCTCGTCAGAACGTTTCAGCGATTTTATGGAATCTGACAAGGTTACATTTTCAATGCTCACCGCGAAGTAACTGGCCAGTATGGTTAGAAGAAGATTATTGTATTTGTCACGTTCAAAAGTATGAAAATATTCCGGTATGGTGCTAAATACGGCAGACAGTCCGATCAGTTTTCGATCGTGAATAAGAGGGGTATTCATAAAGGAAGAGTATCTCACATCCAGTACCGGACGGGATACGATTTCTTTCAATCGTGTAGACAACGGAAGGGTTGAGTCCTTAATTTTAGAAAGAGGAATGCCTATGGAAAAAACGGGGGTAAGATTTTCATTGTTATTATTAAGCATAAGGACGGATGCATCAGCCTCTGTAAATATCTTAAAATGTTTGGTAACCGTCCGTATAATTGATTTATAGTCTAAGGGTTTGCTGGTGGGCAGTAAAAATACGTCCGAGAGGGTCTTGATCCGTTGGTACAACTTCTTTTCATCCGAGATAGATGACATATATCATGAATCCTGACCCGCTAAATTTGACATTGGAATTTGTTCAGGATGATTATATTTGAAATGGCGCTACTTCTTCAAACAAAAAATCAACGGGTACGTATATTTCCAACGGTATTCTTCTGAGCGATCAATCGTGAATGCGTTTTATAACGGCCCCTAGTTTGGATAGCCGTTCTTCGAGTCGCTCATAGCCACGATCTAAATGATAAACGCGATCGATGGTTGTTGTCCCTTTAGCCACCAGGCCGGCAAGCACAAGTCCTGCGCCGGCGCGCAGATCGGAGATCATCACATTGGCGCCGGATAGATACGGCGTCCCTCGTATGATTGCGCTGGACACCTCCACCCGGATATCCGCCCCCATCCTCACTAATTCCGGCACATGCATAAACCTGTCGGTAAATATCTTTTCGGTAATAATACTTTTTCCCTCTACCGTACATAACAAGGCCATAAATTGAGCCTGCATGTCGGTAGGCATACCGGGATAGGGTAATGTGGTTATGTCGACATTGTGGTATAGATTGTTTCCTTTGACCCGGATGCTGTTGCCGATGGTATTTATTTCTACGCCTATTTCTTTTAATTTATCGATTACAGCGGTTAGATGGTCTGCCCGCACATTTTCCAGGATAATGTTGCCCTTTGTAATGGCGCCCGCAATCATGAATGTGCCTGCTTCGATCCGGTCCGGAATGATTTCATAATCGATTCCGTGTAATTCCTGAACGCCTTCGATGGTTAATCTGTTTTCACCAATCCCGGAAATCTTTGCGCCTGCCTTGTTTAAAAAGTTTGCAAGGTCTTGTACTTCTGGTTCGCGGGCTGCGTCCTCAATGATTGTTGTTCCTTCGGCCAGTACTGCCGCTGACATGACGTTACAAGTTCCCAGCACGGTCGAACCGTATTTTCCTTTCAGAGAAATTTCCGTGCCTTTTAGTCTATCCGCTGTAGCGTTTATATAACCTTCTGTCGTTTCGATCCGGGCGCCCAATGCCCTAAGTCCGTTTATATGCAAATCGACAGGTCTCTGGCCGATAACGCACCCTCCGGGGTACGATACCTTTGCCTTGTGTCTTTTGCTTAATAGTGGACCGAGTACGCATATAGAAGCCCTCATCTTTCTGACGAGTTCGTAAGGAGCTGTGTATTTGTCGTTATTTTCTCCGTCTCGAAACATTATTTCAAGGGTGTCGTCTTCGTATCTCTTTATCTGTCCACCAAGATTCTCCAGTATTTTCGATTGGGTCTGGATATCGACAATATTGGGTATCCCCTTTATCCGGGATGTGCCGTTTAACAACAAACAGGCTGCCATGATAGGCAAGGCAGTATTTTTTGCCCCATTGATTCTTACGCTTCCCTTTAAACGATGTCCTCCCTCAATGACGATTTTATCCACGGCATTCCTCCATTTGTGCGATGACGATACGGGATATATGTTGATAATCTTTTATGAACGCTGCCTTTTTAAAACATCGTGCTTCTTCGAACAACGTTGCTATTTTACGCGCCTGTTTTTCACCGGCCTCAAAAATAACAAACCCCCCTGGTTTGAGCCATGTATGCGTGTTTGCAATAATTCGTTTGAACATTTGTAAGCCGTCCTGGCTGCTGACGAGCGCTCCATACGGCTCAAAATCCCGTACCTCCTTCTGTAAATTATTGAATTCGTCGCTTGATACATAGGGCGGGTTGGACACGATAAAGTTTACCTTTGATTCGATTCCGTATCCTTCGAGCGGTCGAAAGATATCTCCGCAGAGAAATGTTATTTTGCTAAAAACAGCGTGTCTTTGAGCATTGATTTTGGCAACGGCTAAGGCATCGGGGGATATATCTATTGCAAATATCCTGGCATTGTTTATCTTTTTTGCCAGGGTTACCGCAATATTACCGCTTCCAACTCCGATGTCTACAATCACAATTTCATTTTCGCGCGTTAGAATTTGTGCCCTTTTTATAACGGCCTCCACGAGCAACTCCGTTTCGGGTCGCGGAATTAATACCCGTTCGTCTACGAAAAAGTCCAATGACATAAATTCTGCGTGATTTGTGATATATTGCAGGGGAACACGCTGTGAGCGTCTCCAGATAGACTCTTTGTAACGCATGGCAACAGTTTCTTCTACAGGTTGATCGGGGTGTATATAGAGATCAGTACGCTTGCAATCCAGGAGATGTGATAAAATAACTTCAGCGTCCAGAGACGGGGAATCTATACCGTGTTCTTGTAATAGCTTGCTTGCCTGGTGAACGAGGCTGGAAATGGTATATTTGTCAGAAAATGTATTTT